>NZ_JAJAFZ010000050.1:0-38473 GCF_025384895.1 Photorhabdus kayaii | reverse complement strand
ATCCAGTTGTTGTGTGATTTAGCCACATTGAAACTGGAGCCCGGCAGTTTTGTGGATGAGCATTTACGTCAACTGCACAGTGATGTTCTGTATTCGGTTGAAACGGCCCGGGGGCAAGGTTATATCTATTGCCTGATTGAACATCAATCCACCCCTGACCCATTGATGGCCTGGCGGCTGATGTATTATGCCATGTTAGCCATGGCGGCTCACCTGAAAAAAGGCCATACTGAACTCCCTTTGGTGGCGCCTTTGCTGTTTTATCATGGTGAGGTTCGGCCGTATCCTTATTCAAACCGGTGGCTGGATTGTTTTACGCTCCCTGAACAGGCTGCTCACTTATACCGCCAGGCGTTTCCGTTGGTGGACGTCAGCGTGCTCAGCGATGAAGAGATCCTGACACATAAAGGCGTTGCCCTGATGGAGCTGGTGCAAAAACACATCCGCTGCCGGGATATGCAGGAATGGCTCCTCCAATTGGTGGAACTCTTGAATGCAGGGTATAATACAACTGAGCAGCGCAGTGTGGTGTTACGCTATATTTTACTGAATGGACATACGTTGGATCTCTCACAATTTGTCCATCAACTGATTGAACAATCTCCGGAGCATGAAACGATGTTGATGACTATTGCAGAACAGCTTGAACAAAAAGGGCTTGAGCGAGGTATTGAGCAAGGCCGAACAGAAGGCCGAGCTGAAGGCCGAGAGGAAGGTATTGAACTAGGCCGAGAGAAAGGTATTGAACTAGGCCGAGAGAAAGGTAAAGTGGAAACGGCTCGTGCCTTATTACGGCATGGCGTGAGTTTGGACATTATTGTCACCAGTACCGGACTGAGCCGGGATAAAATTGAAGCGTTAAGGCATTAAATTAATCTTCTGTTTTACAGCAAAATGCCGATATTCAAGATCGGCATTTTTGTTCTTACAGGATGGTGGCTATACAAGGGACTTTTACGTTTGCCTGGCGAAGCTGAAACCGGTCAGACTGAAGTAACAATCTCCGGAGCATGAAACGATGTTGATGACTATTGCAGAAGAGCTTGAACAAAAAGGGCGCGAGCAAGGTATCAAGCAAGGTATTGAGCAAGGCCGAACAGAAGGCCGAACAGAAGGCCGAACAGAAGGTCGAGCTGAAGGTCGAGAGGAAGGTAAACTGGAAACGGCTCGTGCCTTATTACGGCATGGCGTGAGTCTGGACATTATTGTCACCAGTACCGGACTGAGCCGGGATAAAATTGAAGCGTTAAAGCATTAAATTAATCTTCTCTTTTACAGCAAAATGCCGATATTCAAGATCGGCATTTTTGTTCTTACAGGATGATAGCTATACAAGGGACTTTTACGTTTGTCCGGCGAAGCTGAAACCTATCAGACGGAAGCAACTTTATCGGGGGCGAAATGACACCCTAAGAACATGGGGAGCGCGATTAAGTGAGTTGTTTGCGGAAACAAATGATTCGCTCTGTTTCGTTAAAACCTTAATGTTCATGTGCCTGATATGACCGTTTATTACTGATTTTGGTATCCAAACAGAGTTCATGAACTCCTTTGTTGTAAGGTATCAAAATTTACAAATTCTGGTACCGGGGAATTTGCCACATAATGCAATATTAAAAGCCATGATATTCTGAAGTTGTTATTACGACTTTAAAATGTCACTTCTGGAATGAAAGAGTGGGGTGATTAGCTTTATCTTCTGAAGCGACCCCTTATTGTTTTAATGGAGACTGTGATTAATCTTTATGGAGTTTTATTTGCTGTGGTTATTTCAATGCCTATTGCACTTTTCTTGATGCCAGTTAACTCATTTATATTTATGAAGAAATATAAAAATATAGCATCATCGTGATAAATGTTTTTCTGATTATGTGGATTGTTTTCTTTTTATATTATGATGAAATTAATTTGTTAGGGAATAGGTTTTATAGATTTATTTTTGTTTCATTGTTTATTATATGAATAGTATTGTCCTATTTTTCTACAGAGAATATGATTGGTTTTTATATGGTTTTATCTTCTGTAGTAGTTATTATTCCTATTGTATATTCCTTATTACCTGTGAAGTTAATCTATACCCTATGGATTTCAAGATGCATCGCGACGGCAAGGGAGTGAATCCCCGGGAGCATAGCAAACTATGTGACCGGGGTGAGCGAGAGCAGCCAACAAAGAGGCAATTTGAAAGATAACGGATATATAGTTTGATCCTGGCAAGCCAGAGTTTGATATTTAAGATGGTTTTTCCTACTGTTTTTAAACGTCATTTCAGAGATGGAAGTTAACTAATTTAATTAATAGACAACCTTATGACCATAACTTTCCAAAATGTTTCTCACTCTCTCCATTGTCTCTTTTGCTGGCGGTTTTACACTTTCCAACTGATATTTTTCCCCCATAGTTGTCCATTTATGTTTACCCAGTTCGTGATAAGGTAGAAGCTCGATTTTTTCAATATTTTTCATATCCTTGGTAAATTCACCTAGCTTATGAACGGATTCATTATCATCGGACCAACCCGGAACCACAACGTAACGAATCCAGGTTTTCTGGTTACGTTTAGCCAGATAGCGGGCAAACTCCAAGGTGCGATGATTGGAGACACCGACTAATTTCTGATGAATCTCATCATTAAGTTGCTTCAAATCGAGCATAACGAGATCTGTGGCATCCATTAATTCATCAATAACCGGACCATAGCGGCGGACAAATCCATTAGTGTCAAGACAAGTATGAATACCTTCGGCACGACAGGCTCGGAACCAGTCACGTACAAATTCAGCTTGAAGAACGGCTTCACCACCCGATGCAGTAACCCCGCCACCGGATGCGTTCATAAAATGACGATAGGTTGTCGCTTCTTTTATCAATTCTTCAACAGTCACGTCTTTGCCGCCGTGGGTATCCCATGTGTCGCGGTTATGGCAATAGAGACAACGCATCAGGCAACCTTGAAAGAAAACAATAAACCGGATACCGGGGCCATCAACGGTGCCACAAGATTCGAAAGAGTGGATACGACCAAGTACGGACATAACAGGTTTACTCCAAAACTGGCAGGATAAACGAATAGAGGCCCTAAAATTCAGGGCCTTTGCTAACAAATTATTACATAGATTGGGTAAAAGTACGGGTAATTACATCCTGTTGTTGCTCTTTAGTCAGTGAGTTGAAACGTACGGCATAACCTGATACCCGGATGGTGAGCTGAGGATATTTCTCAGGGTCTTCCATGGCATCGAGCAGCATGTCACGGTTCATCACATTGACGTTCAAATGCTGACCACCTTCAATTTCTGCTTCATGGTGGAAATAACCATCCAGCAAACCAGCCAGATTAGTTTTGCGTGTTTCATCATCTTTGCCTAACGCGTTTGGTACGATAGAGAAGGTATAAGAGATACCATCTTTTGCATAGGCGAAAGGCAATTTAGCCACAGAGGCCAAAGAGGCGACGGCACCTTTTTGATCGCGACCATGCATTGGATTGGCACCGGGCCCAAATGGTGCGCCAGCACGACGTCCGTCAGGAGTGTTACCCGTTTTCTTACCATATACCACGTTAGAAGTGATGGTCAGAACGGATTGTGTCGGTACCGCGTTGCGATAAGTATTTAGTTTCTGGATTTTTTTCATGAAACGTTCAACCAAATCACAGGCGATATCATCAACACGTGAGTCGTTGTTACCGAATTGTGGATATTCACCTTCAATCTTGAAATCAACCGCTAAACCATTTTCATCACGGATCGGGGTCACTTTGGCATATTTGATGGCAGACAATGAGTCAGCGGCGACAGACAGACCGGCAATGCCACAGGCCATAGTACGGTAAACATCACGGTCGTGCAGTGCCATCAGTGCAGCTTCATAGCTATACTTATCATGCATATAGTGAATGATGTTTAGTGCAGTAACATACTGTTTTGCCAGCCAATCCATAAAGTGATCCATGCGGGACATAACCTTGTCGTAATCCAGCACTTCATCTTTTATTGGCTCTTCTTTCGGGCCAACCTGCATTTTCAGCTTTTCATCTACACCGCCGTTAATGGCGTACAGCATCGTTTTAGCCAGATTTGCGCGGGCACCGAAGAATTGCATCTGTTTACCCACAATCATAGGGCTGACGCAACAAGCAATAGCGTAATCATCGTTGTTGAAGTCGGGGCGCATCAAATCATCGTTCTCATATTGCAAAGATGAGGTATCGATGGAAACTTTTGCCGCGAATTTTTTGAAATTTGTCGGCAGTTTTTCGGACCATAGGATGGTCATGTTGGGTTCTGGTGATGGACCCATTGTGTATAGGGTGTTCAGGAAACGGAAACTATTTTTAGTCACCAGCGTGCGACCATCTATCCCCATACCTGCCAGCGATTCTGTTGCCCAGATTGGGTCACCGGAAAACAGTTCGTCGTATTCAGGTGTCCGCAGGAAACGAACCATACGCAGTTTCATCACCAGATGGTCAATTAATTCCTGAGCTTCAACTTCTGTCAGCTTACCCGCTTTCAGGTCACGTTCGATGTAGATATCCAGGAAACTGGAAACGCGACCGAAGGACATTGCGGCACCATTTTGAGACTTAACCGCCGCCAGATAAGCGAAATAAGTCCACTGTATCGCTTCCTTAGCGTCAGTGGCGGGGCCAGAAATATCATAGCCGTATTTAGCCGCCATCTCTTTAATCTGGCCCAGAGCGCGGTGCTGTTCAGCGATTTCTTCACGCAATTGAATAGTCATTGCCAGATCTTCACCGCTTTCCAGTTTTTCCTGCAATGAATTGAACTGAGCTAATTTATCATCACGCAAGAAATCGATACCGTATACTGCAACACGACGGTAGTCACCAATAATGCGACCACGGCCATAGGCATCAGGCAGACCTGTCAGAACACCAGATTTTCGGCATTTAAGAATATCTGGTGTGTAAACATCGAAAACGCCTTGATTATGCGTTTTGCGGTATTCAGTGAAAATCTGTTTCAATTTAGGATCGAGTTCACGGCCATAAATTTTACATGATCCTTCTACCATTTTGATGCCGCCAAATGGGATTAGGGCACGTTTTAATGGGGCTTCCGTTTGCAGGCCAACAATGGTTTCCAGATCTTTTTCGATATAACCTGCGTCGTGGGAGGTAATAGTAGCAGCAACATCAGTATCAAAATCAACCGGCGCATGAGTGCGGTTTTCGATTTTGATACCTTCCATGACTTTTTCCCATAAGGTATCGGTCGCTTTTGTCGAACCTGCCAGGAAAGATTCATCACCCTCATATGGCGTATAGTTTTTTTGGATGAAGTCACGAACATTGACGGCGCTTTGCCAATCACCCAGGTTAAAACCTTGCCATGCTACAGAGAACTTTTTATTTAATTCAGTCATGATACTTCTACCTTTGTAATAATCGAACTTTTAAGAAATCAGGCGAGAGAGCTAATTAATGTTTCTGCTCACTACGCAGATAAATTGACCAGTAAGTTAACCCCACCAAAATGGCGCCACCGATAATGTTACCAATAGTGACTGGAATTAAATTGTTAGTAATAAAGTGTGCAATGGTGAGTTGAGAAAATTGTTCAGGCGTTGCCCCTACGTTAATCCAAAATTCAGTTGGTGCGAAATGCTTAATAGCAATGCCAAGCGGGATTAAAAACATATTCGCAATACTGTGCTCAAAACCGCTGGCAACGAACATACTTACTGGCAAAATCATGGCGAATATTTTGTCCATTAAACTACGTCCGGCATAACTCATCCAAACAGCGAGACAAACCATTAAATTGGCGAGAATGCCTAAAAATAGCGCTTCAATAAAAGAGTGATGCATTTTATGGTTTGCTGTTTGCAAGACATTCAAGCCCCATAATCCGTCGGCAACGCGGTATTGACCGGCAAACCAGATAATGGCGACGAAAAATAGTGCGCCAATCAAATTACCGAGATAAACGTTAATCCAGTTTTTAATCATTTGATACCAGGTTATACGCCCGGTGCCTTTGGAAATAATCGTCAACACAGTAGAAGTAAATAAATCTGCTCCGCAAACGACTACTAACATTAATCCAAGGGAAAAACAGATGCCGCCGACTAATTTAGTTAGCCCATAAGGGACAGATGTGGTTCCTGTAGTCGCGGTAATATAAAAGACGAATGCAATGGAAATAAAAATCCCGGCAGTTATTGCTGACAGATAGGTAATGGCAACAGGTTTAGTGGTTTTATAAACACCAATGTCATTGGCGATTTGTGTCATTACCGCAGGTGGTAATAGGTTAAAGGGGTTGTCAGCTTTCATACCAACATTCTCTTTATCATTAATAAGTTACGGTATGTAATGATAGTAACAAAGGCGTGAAGGGGAGAATTTGATATAGATCATAATTCCCTAAGAGTGGACTCTGTTTTGGAGAGTGAAAACGGTTCAAATTAAACTTAACATGTTGATTTTAATGAAATAAAAAAATTTTAAAATTTATAATATTTTTTTATTTAACCATTGGTAGGAAGTTTGACAAGTAAAATTACAGGCCAAATTGTTGTTTACTTGTTGTTGCAAATAAATTTAATTTAACCTGAATTTTACTTTTAATTATGAATTGTCTTTTCTACAATTTTATTTTGCGTTCCAGAAATCGCATTTTGCTTTTTGCAGCTTCTCATAAGCAGCCAATAAAGTCTGATGAGCGGGCAGTGATTTTAAATCTGCATCAACTGACCACAGACCATAAAAACAGTGTTCACCAGAAATAGCTGCTGATGCTGCTTCAACAGCATCTTGCCCGTACATTTTTACGAATGCTTGATAATATTGTGTAGGCGCTTTATCCGCTTCCAGAGCAAGTAAAAGTAGTGTTTGCAAACAACGATAATAATTAGCGCGTTCGGCCGTAAAGATTGAGGCGTTAAAATCTTGGGTCCATTCTACCCAAATTAAAGCCTGTTCCAAATCACCGCCAGCCAGCGCCAACATGGATTTCAGTTCACCAATCCGTAAATTGCTCCAGCCATTATCTTTACCCACCGCAATGCCAAGCAACTCACGGATACGGGTAAAATCATCCAAACCTTCTTCATCTAATTGCTCAATCAGTGCCAGATATTCTTCGGCTTGCCACTGGCTATTCGGTAATGCTAATAAAGCTTCCCGCAAATGCGTTCCCATCGTGTTATTAGCAAGATGTAAATCTTCCACAGGATAAATATCAGACATTCCCGGAACCAAAATACGGCAGGCATAAATACCAAGGTGCTCGTAATCAGCAATATAAACTTCGGCATCCAATTGTTTGAAGATTGCCATCAAAGTGGCGAACTCTTCTTCTGTTGTGCCGCTGAAATTCCAGTCATCGAACGCATAATCAGCATCTTGTTTGAATAAATCCCAACTGATTAAACCGCTCGAATCGATAAAGTGAGTTTCCAGATTGGTATGTTCTGCCACTTCTTCATTATCGAAAGTCGGCGCATTGAACACATCCAGATCTTTCAAACTGCGTCCTTGTAATAGTTCGGTCACAGTACGTTCCAGTGCTACACCAAATTCAGGATGCGCACCAAAAGAGGCGAAACAAGTCCCGTTATTAGGATTAAACAGCACTACGCAAATAACCGGGAACTGTCCACCGAGAGAGGCGTCATAACAATAGAGTGGGAAACCTTCATCCTGTAATTTGCTGACTGCGGCAACAACGCCGGGATAACGGTTCATCACTTCCTGGGGAATTTCTGGCAGGCTGATGCCTTCGGCAATAATACGATTTTTCACATAGCGTTCAAAAACTTCAGATAATCCCTGAACTCTGGCTTCATTCATAGTGTTGCCGGCTGACATACCATTGGAAACATAAAGATTGCCAATAATATTCATCGGAATATAGACGGTATGATGATCAGACTGACGAGTAAATGGCAGCGAGCAGATACCACGTTCTTCATTACCTGATTGCAAATCGACTAACTGACTGGCGCATAACTCATTTTCAGGATTATAGAATTGGTGTAACCGGTCATCCAGAATGCCTGCTGGTAGAGAATCATCTTCCGGTAAAGCAAACCATTTTTCATTCGGATAATGGACAAAATCACCGTTAGCGATAGCTTCGCCTAAATAGAAGTCAGCAAAAAAATAGTTAGTTGACAAGCGTTCAAAATACTCCCCTAAAGCAGAAGCTAAAGCGGCTTTCTTGCTTGCACCTTTGCCATTGGTAAAACAGAGAGGACAATCGCGGTCACGGATATGAACTGACCAGACATTGGGAACCGGATTCAGCCATGAGGCTTCTTCGATATTAAAACCAAGGTGTTGCAGTTTTTGCTGAAAACGGTTGATTGAGTTTTCCAGTGCGGCGTCTTTGCCGGGAATAAAGGTTTGCGTCATGGTATTCACTTATGAGTGCGCGTTATGGGGCGCTCATCATACGAGTTTTTTTTCAGTAGCTAAAGTCTGGTATGTATCACAGATTTATTGTTATCATGATCCATAATCTAATAGGATATTTTTTATTAAGGAAGAAGCATGAAAAAGATGAAACACACAGCTTTAGCCAGTTTATTAGCATTAATTAGTGGTTCTGCTTTTGCTTTACCAAATATTACGCTTTTGGCGACGGGAGGGACGATTGCGGGTGGTGGGAAGTCTGCAATCCAATCCAACTATGTTGCTGGAAGAGTTGCTATTGATGAATTAGTCAATGCTATTCCTGAGATCAAAAATATCGCCAACCTAAAAGGTGAGCAGGTGGTGAGTATTGGTTCGCAGGATATGAATGATCAGGTGTGGTTGACACTCGCGAAAAGAATCAACGCGGATTGTGGCAAGACCGATGGTTTTGTTATCACCCACGGTACTGACACAATGGAAGAAACCGCTTACTTCCTCGATCTAACTACCCACTGCCAGAAACCGATTGTCATGGTTGGTGCGATGCGCCCGTCTACGGCGCTTGGTGCCGATGGCCCGTTAAATCTGTATAACGCTGTGGCTGTTGCGGGTGATAAAGCATCAGCCAAACGTGGTGTATTGATGGCAATGAATAATGCGGTTATTAGTGGTCGCACCGTGGTGAAAATGAGCACCACTGAAGTTCAGGCATTCCAACCAATTAATGCGGGTGCTGAGGGCTTTGTTCATAATGGCAAAGTCAATTATTACGCTGACGCTAAACCGAGAGCGAGTAAGGCGATTTTTGATGTCAGTAAACTGGATAAACTGCCTAAAGTAGGCATTGTCTATAACTATGCCAATGCGTCTGATTTGCCAGCAAAAGCGTTTTTGAGTGCGGGTTACCAAGGTATTGTCAGCGCTGGTGTGGGCAACGGTAATATGTATAAGGCGATTTTCGATACTTTGGCTCAAGCGGCTAAAGATGGGGTTGTGGTCGTCAGATCAAGTCGTGTACCGATGGGATATATTACTCAGGATGCGGAAGTGGATGATAGCAAGCATGGCTTTGTCGCTTCTGAACGTCTGAACCCACAAAAGGCCAGAGTACTTTTACAATTAGCTCTGACTGAAACGCGTGATCCAGTAAAAATTCACGAGATGTTTGTGAAATATTGATTTGTGATTCAGGGATAACAATAGAGCGCACAGGTGCAGGTTGGTCAGGATGTTAGGCGCCGCGTAGCAGCTTGTTTTGTTGCGCTTCATGATCACCGGGTAGTGGGATATTATACTCTGGCTGCCGCTGGTATCCAGTTGACCAACCTCCCTACGGCTACTATTAAGAAACTGCCACGATACCCAACAGTGCCGGCAGTACGGATGGGGAGGTTGGCCGTTGATCAGGCAATTAGAAATTAGGGACTCGGTGGAGCATTGCTAGCTGATGCTATTGAGAGACCATTCGTGCCGAAATTGCGTCTTATGCGCTGCTTGTTGACGCAAAAGATGATAATGCAGTGCGATTTTACCGACATCATGGCTTTATTGTTTTACCCAATTCGCCATTCACATTATTCCTTCCTCTCATAGCTGTAGATAAAAAAGGTAAAAAATAAGCGGTTCACCTGTAATAGCGCTGAATGAACAAGTTTATTGGCTATTTTTGCGATAGTTTTGTTCAACGTTTGAATAACCATTGCAGCAATGAAATGGGAATGGTACAACCGATATATCAGATTATTTATTGTTATCAATCATTGTTATTTCGTCAGAATAATCAGAATAAGGTGAGGTAAATGAATCAGGTATATAATTTCAGTTCAGGTCCCGCTATGTTACCGGTCGAAGTATTGCGTAGAGCTGAACAAGAGCTCTGTAACTGGCATGGTATTGGGACTTCAATTATGGAGATCAGTCACCGAGGTAAGGAATTTGTCGCAGTGGCAAAGGAAGCTGAAAATGATCTGCGAGATCTATTGTCAGTGCCTGAAAACTATAAGGTATTGTTCTGCCATGGTGGCGCCCGTGGTCAATTTGCCGCTATCCCAATGAACCTGCTGGGTGATAATGTTAAAGCTGATTATATTGATGGCGGTTACTGGGCTGAATGTGCAGTCAAAGAAGCAGAAAAATATTGCACGCCGAATGTGATTAATATCAAAACCGAAATTAATGGCTTGAAAGGCGTTAAGCCAATGAGTGAATGGTTATTAAGTAATGATGCGGCTTATGTCCATTATTGCCCGAATGAAACCATTGACGGTATCGCAATTCATAAAGATCCAGATTTTGATGATAATAAAATTATTATTGCGGATTACTCTTCCTCTATTCTTTCCGGGCCGTTAGATGTTAGCCGTTATGGTATGATTTATGCTGGAGCGCAGAAAAATATTGGTCCGGCGGGGCTCACACTGGTTATTGTTCGTGAAGATTTATTAGGCAAAGCCCGTAAAGAAACCCCGTCTATTCTTGATTATACGGTGCTGGCAGAGAATGACTCCATGTTCAACACGCCGCCAACGTTTGCCTGGTATCTCTCTGGTTTGGTCTTCAAGTGGATGAAAGAGCAAGGCGGGGTACAAGAGATGGCAAAACGTAACCGTGCTAAGGCTGAGTTACTTTATAATGCCATTGATAACAGTGATTTCTACCATAACCAAGTCGTCCTTGAAAATCGTTCCCTGATGAATGTGCCGTTCAAGACGGCTGATGCCTTACTGGATAGCAAATTTCTGGCAGAAGCAGATGCACAAGGGTTGCAGGCATTGAAAGGTCACCGGGTTTCCGGCGGTATGCGTGCTTCTATTTATAATGCAATGCCTGTCGAAGGGGTTCAGGTTTTAGTTGATTTTATGGCTGATTTTGAGCGTCGTAACGGCTGATTTGTCAACTTTACCGGGAACAATGGTTCCCGGCCTATCTCAGGGTAGAAAAAAATATTTCCTCAAACGTAACAATGACTCACTTATAATTAAAAATAACCTAATTGAGAATCGGAGAGCCTGTTATTTATGCAATCCCTGATGCTACAACCTATTTCTTCCATTAGTGGAACTATTAACCTGCCAGGATCAAAAAGTGTTTCCAACCGTGCGTTATTACTGGCAGCCTTGGCTAAAGGTACTACCTGCTTAACTAACTTGTTGGACAGTGATGATATTCGTCATATGCTCAATGCCTTGGCTGCGCTGGGTGTCAGTTATCGTTTATCTGATGATCGTACCCGTTGTGAAGTTGACGGTATTGGTGGATTGATTACCCATAAAGGGCCGGTAGAACTGTTTCTGGGTAATGCCGGCACAGCGATGCGTCCCCTAACCGCCGCGTTATGCTTGGGAAAAAATGACGTCGTTCTTACCGGCGAACCTCGGATGAAAGAGCGTCCAATTGGTCACTTGGTGGATGCTTTGCGTCAAGGGGGAGCGGAAATTGATTATCTGGAACAGGAAAATTATCCACCGTTACACATCAAAGGGGGGTTTGTTGGTGGCAAAGTGACGGTAGATGGCTGTGTTTCCAGCCAATTTCTGACCGCATTGCTGATGGCTGCGCCATTGGCAGAAAATGATTCTGAGATTCATATTCAAGGGGAATTGGTTTCCAAACCTTATATTGATATCACTCTGGCATTGATGAAAAGTTTTGGTATTACCGTAAATCACGATCAATATCAGATTTTCCATATTAAAGGCCAACAGCAATACGTTTCTCCGGGCCACTATTTGGTTGAAGGTGATGCCTCTTCTGCTTCCTATTTTCTGGCGGCGGCGGCAATTAAAGGTGGTACTGTGCGGGTGACCGGAGTTGGTAAAAATAGCCTTCAAGGGGATATCAAATTTGCCAATGTGCTGGAGAAAATGGGGGCGAAAATTCGTTGGGGTGATGACTTTGTTGAATGTGAACGAGGCTCTCTCACTGGCATTGATATGGACATGAATGAGATTCCTGATGCAGCTATGACCATTGCAACCACTGCGTTGTTTGCGGCAGGGGAGACCGTCATTCGCAATATATACAACTGGCGGGTAAAAGAGACGGATCGGCTGCATGCGATGGCAACTGAATTGCGTAAAGTCGGTGCCGAGGTGGAAGAGGGGAGTGATTACATTCGCATCACACCACCACCAAGATTGTTACCTGCTGAAATTGGTACCTATAATGATCATCGAATGGCGATGTGTTTCTCGTTGGTGGCGTTGTCCGATACACCGGTTACCATTCTCGATCCAGGTTGTACAGCAAAGACCTTTCCTGACTATTTCAATCAATTGGAGAGATTAAGCCAGCGAAAGTCATAATTATCGATTATTATGATTTAATAAAGCGTATTTCTTTGATCAAAATCTATACCCTATGGATTTCAAGATGCATCGCGACGGCAAGGGAGTGAATCCCCGGGAGCATAGGTAACTATGTGACCGGGGTGAGCGAGAGCAGCCAACAAAGAAGCAACTTGAAAGATAACGGGTATATCTACATGGCATGCGCTTATTTCGTTCACTCTGTGAGTGCGTATAATAAACGGCAGATATTGATTATTTTATTGAATAAATATTCAGCATCTGGTGAAGTGTTAACCTGCCATGTTAAAGGAGAACAATAATGGTGGCGATAGCCCCAGTAATAACTGTTGATGGGCCAAGCGGTGCAGGTAAAGGGACATTATGCCAGGCACTGGCAGAGGTCTTAGGCTGGCAACTGCTTGATTCAGGTGCTATTTATCGAGTGTTGGCACTGGCAGCGATTCATCATCAGGTGGATATCCAGTCTGAAGACGCGTTAGTTCCTCTGGCTGCTAATCTTGATGTGCGCTTTGTCCCTAGAAAAGGGAAGCTCAGTGTGATGCTTGAGGGCGAGGATGTCAGTAATGAGATCCGGACTGAGACGGTCGGCAATACTGCCTCGCAGGCGGCTGCTTTCCCACGAGTTCGTGAAGCCTTGTTACGGCGTCAGCGTGCTTTTCGGGTTGCACCGGGCTTGATTGCAGATGGCCGTGATATGGGAACTGTGGTGTTTTCTGATGCCCCGGTAAAAATATTTCTTGATGCCAGTGCAGAAGAACGTGCGCGCAGACGTATGCTACAGTTGCAGGAAAAAGGCTTTAGTGTTAACTTTGAATGTCTTTTGTCCGAGATACAGGAACGTGATTACCGCGACCGTAACCGGGCAGTAGCGCCGTTAGCGCCGGCTGGAGATGCATTAATATTGGATTCAACCAATATGTCTATCGAAGAAGTTATCGACAAGGCGCTAAATTATGCGAAAAAAATTCTCTCAATTACCTGAGCGGTTTTAAGTTTTTAGCTTATAATTGATGACGATGTACTAAAAATTAGGTACGCGGGTATCGAATTTTTCCGCAAACCAAACAACCTTGTTACAGGGAATAGTAGCAGGGCATGTAAAACAACCCCATTCGGCGGGAAGCTATAATGGACGTTAAATTAAAATCTTGAAGATCATTAACATGACAGAATCTTTTGCTCAACTCTTTGAAGAATCCCTGCAATCTATTGAAACTCGTCCAGGTGCTATCGTTCGCGGCATCGTTGTTGCTATTGATAAAGACGTTGTATTGGTTGATGCAGGTCTGAAATCAGAATCCGCTATTCCTGTAGAACAGTTTAAAAATGTTCAGGGTGAGCTGGAAATCCAGGTCGGTGATGAAATTGATGTTGCGCTAGACGCTGTTGAAGATGGTTTTGGTGAAACTGTTCTGTCTCGTGAGAAAGCAAAACGCCATGAAGCGTGGCTGATGCTGGAAAAAGCTTACGAAGACGCAGAAACAGTTACCGGCATCATCAACGGTAAAGTAAAAGGCGGTTTTACTGTTGAACTGAACGGTATCCGCGCATTCCTGCCTGGTTCTCTGGTTGATGTTCGTCCAGTTCGTGATACAACTCACCTGGAAGGTAAAGAGCTTGAGTTTAAAGTCATCAAACTGGATCAGAAACGCAACAACGTCGTGGTTTCTCGTCGTGCTGTTATCGAATCTGAAAACAGTGCAGAACGTGATCAACTGCTGGAAAACCTGCAAGAAGGTATGGAAGTTAAAGGTATCGTTAAGAACCTGACTGACTACGGCGCATTTGTTGATCTGGGCGGCGTTGATGGCTTGCTGCACATTACTGATATGGCTTGGAAACGTGTTAAACATCCAAGTGAAATCGTCAATGTGGGCGATGAAATCGCAGTTAAGGTACTGAAATTTGACCGTGAGCGTACCCGTGTATCTCTGGGCCTGAAACAACTGGGCGAAGATCCTTGGGTAGCAATCGCTAAGCGTTATCCAGAAGGTACTAAACTGACTGGCCGCGTAACTAACCTGACTGATTACGGTTGCTTCGTAGAAATCGAAGAAGGCGTTGAAGGTCTGGTACACGTTTCAGAAATGGACTGGACCAACAAAAACATCCACCCATCTAAAGTGGTTAACGTTGGTGACGTTGTGGAAGTTATGGTTCTGGATATCGACGAAGAACGTCGTCGTATCTCCTTAGGTCTGAAACAGTGTAAATCTAACCCTTGGCAGCTATTTGCTGAAACTCACAACAAAAATGACCGTGTTGAAGGTAAGATCAAGTCTATTACTGACTTTGGTATCTTCATTGGTCTGGATGGCGGCATTGATGGCCTGGTTCACCTGTCTGACATCTCCTGGAACGTTGCTGGAGAAGAAGCCGTTCGTGAATACAAAAAAGGCGATGAAATCGCGGCTGTTGTTCTACAAGTAGATGCAGAGCGTGAGCGTATCTCTCTGGGCATTAAACAACTGGCAGAAGATCCATTCAATAACTACCTATCTGTAAACAAGAAAGGTGCTATTGTTACTGGTAAAGTTACCGCAGTTGATGCTAAAGGTGCGACAGTAGAACTGGCTGACGGCGTTGAAGGTTACCTGCGTGCATCAGAAGCTTCTCGTGACCGTGTTGAAGATGCAACGCTGGTTCTGAACGTGGGTGATGCAGTTGAAGCTAAATATACTGGTGTTGATCGCAAAAACCGCGTTATCAACCTGTCTGTTCGCGCTAAAGACGAAGCTGACGAGAAAGACGCTATCGCTTCTGTGAACAAACAAGAAGACGCAAACTTTGCAAACAATGCAATGGCTGAAGCTTTCAAAGCAGCGAAAGGCGAATAATTCGAGTGAATAACGGTGGATAACACGTAAGTGTTATCCAAGTACGGTAGTTTAGGGAGGTACTCATGACCAAGTCTGAATTAATTGAAAGACTTGCTGGCCAGCAATCTCATATTTCGGCCAAAACCGTTGAAGATGCAGTGAAAGAAATACTCGACCATATGGCAATAACATTGGCAGATGGTGAACGTATAGAGGTGCGCGGATTCGGCAGTTTTTCTCTTCACTACCGTGCTCCGCGCGTAGGTCGTAACCCTAAAACCGGTGATAAAGTGGAGCTGGAAGGTAAATACGTTCCCCATTTTAAACCTGGCAAAGAGTTGCGTGATCGCGTGAATATCTACGATTAAGTTTGAAGATACAAGTTATTGCTTATTCTAAACAGTGTCTTTGGTGCTGTTTTAGATTAGTAATAAAGTGCTGGCCTTTTGGTCAGCACTTTTTTGATCAATCAAGGCTCATATAAAAATAGAGCTGAATTTTATATTGAGAAAACCTTCCCCATAATCCTGTCAATCTGACGTTGTGTCTCCAGAAATCACTCGTATGCAAAATTAATATCGTCATTGGTTTTAAATTTATTCGTGATATTCGCTTTTGATAAATAAATGTATAAAAATTGTTAAAAATATAAGGTAATACCGGCATCAAGCCACTTAATTTCGATAAATTTCGGAATATTCCTATATATTTTTAGGTGAAATCCATTGCATCATTGAATATTTATTAATCCATAAGTGGTGAAAACATGATGATTTCAGTTAGAACCACTCTTCATGCTATAAATCAATGGAGAAGTGAATAGATGGCAATAGGGTATTTCCTGCTGGTTGGTGATAAAACAACGTGTGGCGGCCAGATTATTACTGGTGACCACACCATGACATTTGATGGGCGAGCAACGGCTCGTGAAGGAGATAAGGTTACTTGTGGTAAACATCCCGGCACTTACATCATTGTCGGTGGTGTGGCGTTCCTAAACAACCGGTTGGTGCAAGACGCCATGATCCGCAACTTCGAGATCATCGGCGAGGCCAGTAATAACATTGGGAAGCATTATCCCAATTTCGCTGTTGCTAACCCTGAATTGCCATTGTCGTTTGCTTACCAGATGCGTACTTTTTGTTTGATTAAAAACGTTATTGGACCTTCAGGCATAGCATTTCCTGACTTAAGAAAATTTCAGATTAAATAATGTTATTGAATATGAAAAGAAATAGATTCCAAGCATAATAAGAATGATACCGCTGGTGTAATTAATAAACTTGATAACACGATGACTGAACATTTTCCTGGAGAAGAATATCACAGTATTAATAAAGGCAACCCAAACAATGACGCCAATAATTGTCCCTGCTGCACCAATAGCTAAACTATATTTACCTGATGTAATATTGTTGAGTTGTGCGCTGACAGACAGCCAAAAAATAACATTGTATGGATTTAATAGTGTCAACAATACACCATCAAAAAATTGCCTATGATAGGGTTTGGAGATGATATTGATATTTTCCTCATTTTTCTTATTTATGAAGCTGGTAATACCAAACCAAATGACCATCAATGCTCCTAAAAACCCAAAAATAGGCATAAAAATAGTATTGGAAAACAATTGTAATATACCAAAACCTAAAAGTAACAAATAAATTATATCGGCAAAACAAGCACCTAAGCCAAAAATTACTGCGTGAAGACAACTGATATTCAAGTGTCTACGCATAATTTCTATATTTATAGGGCCAACGGGAGCCGCAGCTCCCAATCCTAAAATAAAAAATGTTCCTAATGTACTGATTACACCAACCATATAATTAATTCCATAACATGAGATGTTTATTTAGTGATAATCCAATGAAGCTTTGTAATGATATTCTGCACCCTTCAGAAAAACTACGAATAGCATGGGGTTTCCTGGTGTTTATTATAATCAAATCTCCTTGTTCTGGTTTAATAAGGATGGATGGCGGAAGTGTGCCTCGCCAATCATTTTCTGCATTATCTTCGATTAACTCGGTAATAGGGATTTCAGGAACATCCCACAGCTCAAGTTCTCCTCCATTTGCAGGTATTTTTATATAGATATTCACTGAGAATTGCCCCAACAAATTGACCGATTGTTGTTGAAGGCCATCAAAATGGGGTTGTTTTTCAACCATGAAAGAGCGTTCCGGCCTGCTCATCACTCTGGCAATACCCGCATGCATCTTTTTACCTTCAAAGTTTGCAATGCTGGCTCCGGCGGACCATATCTCGTCCAGTTCTAAACGAAATTTATCGAAAGGAGCTAACATTGGAGCACAGAAATTTCTGACATTTCTGATGGCCGGTAACGCATTTTCAAAATATTTTTTATAGCTATCGCTATCTTTGGATTTGCCAAAAGTTGTGTTGTAAGACTGGCCAATTCTATCAACACCATAATCAACTAAAACAACTTCATCTCCTTTTTTCAAATCATGAGGATGACATTCCAGATTTTCGTGAGAGAGAAAAAAATCAGAGAGCTTGTTTGCAATAGGACTATCAACATATTTCTTTATATGGATTGCTAACACTTCATTATTAAATAATTTAGTAAGATGATGTTCTTGCAGAGAGTCAGATACAATTATTTTGTTTTTCATAAAAACCACCTTATTGTATTTAACATGATTTTTTGATTATTTTCCATATAAAAATAGAATGGAAATATTAATTTAGTATTATTTAAATTTAATCAATGCGATCTTAATCACAAAACAAAAATTAGCAGGTGGCAGTTTCTGTATTTGCGAAGCTGTTCGCATATATTTTTGAAATGATTGTTAACCTGAAATTAATCTGCGAAGGTGTTTGATAATTTTTCTTGTGCTTCTGGCTGCTTTGTAAAAAATAAGGAATACTCTGCTGGAAAAATAAAAGGGTAAGGATGAATAAGGATGTGGTTTTCAGTTGTGATAAATAAGATAACAACAAATTGGAAACAACCTATACCAATCATTAGCGTGAATCAGGCCGCAATAGCTATTATTGTCGGTATTGTACCCTTGCTTTTTCTGCCTGAGTTACCACAGAAATGGCAGGTTATGACATTGCTATTACTGGCTCTATTCTGCTTATTCTTACCATTTTGCCTTTGCCGGATAGTTTCAATTTCGTTACTGGCATTTCTTATTGGGTGCTGGCAGGGAAATCATTTGCTCGAACAGATAATCTATTTTAGTGAAAAAGCGCATTTATCACGGGTTATTATTGAAAGTTTATCATTAGATAATGAAGAGAAAGGCAGGGTTATCCTGCGTATTATTGAGAATGAAAACAAAGTTATTTTTCCGCCACTGTATGTTTCCGCTTATTGGGATATTTCGCCTGAATCTCTGTGTGCTGGTCAAGAATGGCGGCTGAAAATGAAATTACGGCCAGTTCATAGTCAGCTAAATCAAGGTGGATATGATAGCCAGCGTAGGGCATTAGCTATCCGCCGACCTTTAACAGGGAAAGTCATTCATGCTGAATTAATTGACGGGAAATGTAACTTACGTCAGCGATTGGTCAGTCATATTGCACCGGATATTCGTGAATTGAAGCATAGTGGTATTGCGATGGCATTAGCATTCGGAGAGCGTCAGTGGTTAAGTAAGGAGGATAATTTATTATTACAACAAACAGGTACGGCTCACCTTATGGCTATTTCAGGGTTGCATATTACTGTTGCCAGTATGTTTGGTTGGTGGATGGCAAGATTATTACAACTCTTCTTTCCCGTACACTGGATAGGGCACAGATTTCCATTGATTATCGGTTGGATAGTGGCAATAAATTACGTCTGGTTATCGGGTTGGGGCATTCCGGCTATTCGTGCATTACTGGGTTTAACGCTCTGGCTATATTTACGTTACAGAAATATTCTCTGTTTCCCTTGGCAGTGGGCATTGTGGACAGCCGCAATGATTCTCTTATTTGATCCCCTGACTGTGCTTTCTGACAGCTTCTGGCTCTCCTTCTTTGCTGTGATGGCGATAATGTTCTGGTTCTTTTGGGCGCCGTTGATTGAGCCATTTCGTTATGGTTGGAAATGGCTATGGCTGCGCGGGTTATATATGCAAATGGGTATGATGCTGATGCTTATTCCTCTCCAGCTATTATTATTTCATGGTGTCAATTTTGCCGCGTTATTTGCTAACTTCTGGGCTGTGCCAATCATCTCTTTTATTACTGTTCCGTTGATTATGCTGGCATTAATAAGTCATTTTTGTTCTCTTATTCATGCGTTATTATGGCAATTAGTCGATTACTCTGTAACCTTCTCTTTAATTCCTTTGCCAGTTTTGCAACAGTCATGGAATGAAACGGGTCGTTTTCCTCTATTAATAACGTTTATTGGCTGGTTTGTTGTCATCATTTGGCGATTTGCTTGGTGGCAATCATATAAGTTACTGATTGGCATTTCTTTAGGGATAATGCTCTGCTATCTGAGGCGCAACGAAGAATATCTGTGGCGATTTTCTATGCTGGATGTTGGGCACGGGCTTGCGGTTATCATTGAAAAAGATGGCAAGGCGCTGATTTTTGATACCGCTAATCGTTGGGAAACTGGCAGTATGGCAGAAAGGGTGATAATCCCTTATTTGCGTTGGCATCGATTAACGCCAGAGCAGATTATTATCAGTCATGATCATCTTGACCATACCGGTGGGTTAGAATCCTTACAACAAAAATATCCAGGTATTGCTGTGAGAAGTTCTTTAATTAATCAGCAACATCTGCCATGTATACGCGGTGAACAGTGGCTCTGGCAGGGGTTGAGTTTCCGTGTATTATGGCCGCCGGTAAGATCATTACACGCAGGTAATGACGAATCTTGTGTCATTCGGGTAGAAGATGGCAAACATAGCTTGCTTTTAACCGGAGATCTGGAAAAGCAAGGGGAATATAAGCTATTGGGAATAGAAAAAGAGAATTTAAGATCGACCGTATTGCAGGTTCCACATCATGGTAGTAACACGTCATCTACAGCCGCTTTTATTCATACCGTCTCACCACAATATGCACTGGCCTCTGTTGCACGTTATAGCCCGTGGCGACTTCCTTCGGTTAAAGTGCAGCGACGTTATCGTAAAATTGGGGCAGAATGGCGTAGTACCGCGGTATCCGGGCAGATAACGGGTTATTTTTATGGCGATCATGTTGAAATGATGAGCTATAGGCAACAAATTATGTCACGTTGGTATCATCAGTGGTTTGGTATTCGTAGTGATCATGAGTAGAATAACCCGCTATTTCTTTTTGTGTTGGTAACTCAATAATGAATGATAAAGACCTTTCTACCTGGCAGACGTTTCGCCGACTATGGCCAATTGTCTCTCCGTTCAGAATTGGGCTGATAGTTGCTGCGGTTGCACTGATCCTTAATGCTGCCGGTGATACGTTAATGCTTTCATTGCTTAAGCCTTTACTTGATGAAGGTTTCGGCAAAGCAAGCAGTGATGTACTGAAATGGATGCCACTGATTGTGATTGCTTTAATGATTATGCGAGGGCTATCCGGGTTTGTATCAAGTTATTGTATATCTTGGGTCTCCGGTAAAGTGGTAATGCAGATGCGTCGCCGTCTGTTCAGCCATATGATGGGGATGCCGGTGTCATTTTTTGATCAGCAATCTACAGGGACGCTGCTTTCCCGTATCACTTATGATTCTGAACAAGTGGCCTCCTCCTCTTCCAGTGCACTGATTACTGTGGTCAGGGAAGGGGCATCCATAATCGGCCTGTTTATTTTGATGTTTTACTATAGCTGGCAATTATCTCTGATCCTGATTGTGATTGCGCCGATTGTGTCATTGGTGATTCGCGTGGTATCGAAGCGATTTCGCAGTATTAGTAAAAATATGCAGAATAGCATGGGGCAAGTCACAGCCAGTGCTGAGCAGATGTTGAAAGGGCATAAAGAAGTGCTCATTTTTGGCGGGCAGAAAGTAGAAACTGAGCGCTTTAATAAAGTCAGTAACCATATGCGTCAGCAAGGCATGAAAATGGTTTCTGCTTCATCAATTTCTGATCCCATCATTCAGCTTATTGCCTCGTTTGCTTTGGCCTTTGTCCTGTATGCAGCAAGTTTCCCGGATATTATGGAAACACTGACAGCGGGTAAAATTACGGTCGTATTTTCATCAATGATTGCGTTGATGCGTCCATTGAAATCATTGACTAATGTTAATGCGCAATTCCAGCGAGGCATGGCCGCCTGTCAGACTCTGTTTTCGATTCTGGATATGGAACAGGAAAAAGATGACGGTAAGCTGGAGCTGAAAAAAGCGAACGGTGATATTGAATTCCGTAATGTGACTTTCTGCTATCCAACCAAGGAATTACCGGCGTTACAAAATATTTCCATTTATATCCCGGCGGGAAAAATTGTTGCTTTGGTAGGGCGTTCTGGTTCTGGTAAATCCACAATAGCGAATTTGCTGACCCGTTTTTATGATGTCAACGAAGGTAATATTTTGCTGGATGGGCATGACTTGCGGGAATATACGCTCTCTTCCTTGCGTGGACAGGTTGCTCTGGTATCGCAGAATGTGCATCTATTTAATGACACGGTAGCGAATAATATTGCTTATGCCAGTGAAAACCGATACAGCCGTGAAGAGATTGAGAAAGCCGCTGAGATGGCTTATGCAATGGACTTCATCAGGAAGTTAGATAACGGCTTGGATACGATGATCGGTGAGAATGGTGTACTGCTTTCTGGCGGCCAACGTCAGCGTATTGCTATCGCACGTGCCTTGTTGCGTGATTCTCCGGTTTTGATTCTTGATGAGGCAACCTCGGCGCTGGACACGGAATCTGAACGGGCAATTCAGGCTGCACTGGATGAATTGCAGAAAAACAGAACCTCGCTGGTTATTGCACATCGTCTATCAACCATTGAAAACGCGGATGAAATTCTGGTGATTGAAGATGGGCATATTGTTGAACGGGGTAACCATCTCTCTCTGTTGGAGCGAAATGGTGTTTACTCACAACTACATCGGATGCAATTTGGTCAATGATTGAGCGCATATGGTCAGGCCGCTCATGGCTTTATTTGCTGTTATTACCTTTTTCAGCCCTTTACGGGCTGATAAGTGGCTTACGGTGGTTGAGTTATAAAACAGGGTTGAGGCAAGCCTGGAAAGCGCCTGTGCCTGTGGTGGTGGTGGGTAATCTAACTACCGGCGGTAATGGTAAAACGCCGGTGGTTATTTGGCTGGTGGAGCAGTTGCAGAAAAAAGGTTATCGGGTTGGTGTTGTTTCCCGCGGCTATGGGGGTAAAGCGGAAAGTTATCCTCTGTTGGTGACTGAAAATATCACTACGGCTCAAGCCGGTGATGAACCGGTATTAATTCATCGTCGTACTGGCGCACCAGTGGCTGTTGCGCCAAAACGGGTTGCAGCAGTGAAAGCATTACTGGCAGACACGCCACTGGATATCATCGTGACTGATGATGGCTTACAGCACTATGCTTTGCAGCGGGATTTTGAAATTGCGGTTATTGATGGCGTGCGCCGTTTTGGGAATGGTTGGTGGCTTCCGGCAGGCCCAATGCGTGAACTATCTGGGCGGTTGAACAGGGTTAATGCCATTATCACCAACGGTGGTACTCCTCAGCCAGGTGAATTATCCATGACATTAGCTGGCGAGTTAGCTGTGAATATGGTGAGCGGTGAAAAACGAGCTGTGAATCTGATACCTTGTGCTGTTGCGATGGCTGGAATCGGCCATCCACCTCGGTTCTTTGCGACCTTGCAGCAGTTAGGTGCTGACCTACAAAAGGAGTACGCATTTGCCGACCATCAACTGTACGCAGAAGATCAATTGTGTCATCTGGCTGATATCAACCAGAATTTACTGATGACAGAAAAAGATGCGGTTAAGTGTTTTAGTTTTGCTCAGCCAAATTGGTGGTATTTACCAGTAGATGCTCGGTTACCTCAGGAAAAGGGAGAGATAATGCTGAACAAGATTTGTTCGTTATTGGAGATGAATAAAAATATTAAGTAAATATACCCTATGGATTTCAAGATGCATCGCGACGGCAAGGACGAATCCCTGGAAGCATAGAGAACTATGTGACCGGGGTCAGCGAGTGTAGCCAACAAAGAGGCAACTTGAAAGATAACAGGTATAACAAGAGTTAACGATGATACCAAGCTTATGTTATTCTGAGTTGCACTAAATTAAAGCTCCATAATTGGAGGATGTATGGATCACCGTTTACTCGAAATTATTGCCTGCCCTGTATGTAACGGAAAACTCAGTTACGATAAAGAGAATTTTGAACTCATTTGTAAGTTGGATCGACTTGCGTTTCCTGTACGTGATGGTATTCCCGTCCTGTTAGAGCACGAAGCCCGTGAATTACCTCTGGATGAGGAAAAATAAGAGATGTTCACCGTTATTATTCCTGCTCGCTTTGCTTCAACCCGTTTACCCGGTAAACCTTTAGCCGATATTCACGGCAAGCCGATGATTGTCCGTGTTATGGAGCGGGCGAAGCGTTCAGGTGCTGCACGCGTCATTGTGGCAACAGATAATCACGACGTTGTTGATGCTGTTGTGGCTGCCGGTGGAGAGGCGTGTCTGACCAAGGAAAATCACCATTCTGGTACTGAACGGTTAGCTGAGGTTATCAACAAATATCAATTTTCCGATGATGAAATTATCGTTAATGTTCAAGGGGATGAACCATTAATTCCCGAAGAGATCATTAAACAGGTTGCAGAGAATTTGGCGGGTTGTAAAGCGGGAATGGCAACGTTGGCTGTACAGATTCATGATGCGGAGGAAGCTTTTAACCCTAATGCTGTGAAAGTCGTTATGGATAAACAGGGTTATGCGCTCTATTTCTCCAGAGCAACCATTCCCTGGGAGCGTGACCGTTTTATTCAATCACGGGAAACGATTGGGGACAATTTCCTGCGTCATATTGGTATTTATGCCTATCGCGCGGGTTTTATCCGTCGCTATGTGCAATGGAAGCCGAGCCCGTTGGAGCAAATTGAAATGCTGGAACAACTGCGGGTACTTTGGTATGGCGAAAAAATTCATGTGGGGATTGCATTAAAAGCGCCGGGAGTGGGCGTTGATACGCCGGAAGATTTGGCAGCAATCAGAAAAGTGTTTACTGAAATCTGATTGGTTGTTTGAACTTATTTTTTGATTAACGAAAGCGCGTCATTCATTGTTGTTTATTTCTATATTGTTTATTTCTATCGCGCTTTCGTTTCTCTATCCATCTTCTTGCTTCAAGAAGTCGCTTGAGGATTATTTAACGGCTGAGAATGCTCTGACTTTTGTGGGTGTTCCAGATCCTTCGACGGTTTAATGCGTTGCCAGAGGATGCCTAAAGTTTCATACCATACTCGCTCTGAATGAGATAGAAAGTAAGCTGAGGGCAGATATTTTTCCCAAGGATGTAATGGTGAAGTGATCGCTAATTGGTTAGCTGGGCCGGGAATGGGGTTCAACCCATGTTGTTTAAAGAAAGTGATTGCTCGCTGCATATGATTGGCGGAAGTTACTAAAATAAAGGGTTGGTTACCAATCAGTTTCTTAACTTCATTGGCTTCTTGCTCAGTATCCATTGGCTTTGTTAGTGCAATCGTATCTTCTGCGGGCACGCCGAGCGATTGGGCTACGATAGCGGCAACTTCAGCGCTACTTTTAACATTCGCCCCTTTACCGCCGGTAAAGACCATTTTAGAGCCGGGGTTCAGGCGATATAGGCGAATACCTTCTGTCACTCGTGGCAAACTGTTGTTAAGTAAGTTTGAACTGGGTGCCCAATTTGGGTTATAAGTGAAGCCACCACCAAGAACGACGATATAATCAACCGGTGGATTGTGATTGGGATCAGATTGGTCGCTGTTAGCATAAACCGATTCCAGTGGTAACAGCAGCTTATCGGCAACAGGTTGCAAACTTAGCAGAAGTAGCGTGAGCCAACTGAATGTTAGAACCATTTTTCCTGTTTTTTGCCAACGGGTAAACCACAGCAGTAATAAAGCAGCAAGTGAAATTAGCAATATTAATGGCAGAGGCATCACCATTGCACCGAGGTACTTTTTAAATAAAAATTGCATCTATTTGCCTTAATTTGGTTGAATTATAGCCATGTGGTTCACAGTTTGTCGTCAAAAGTAGTTATATCAACGAATGCTGTGCCAAAATAGCAGTCAGCGTAATGAAATCTCAACAGATAAATCAGATCTATTCCATTAGTGAGGCAGTTTTTCATGCGGGATCGCAATTTCGATGATATTGCAGACAAATTCTCTCGTAATATTTACGGCACAACCAAAGGTAAAATCAGGCAAGCCGTTGTCTGGCAGGATATTAGCGAATTACTGGCTCAATTACCTCAACGTCCACTGCGTATTTTAGATGCGGGTGGTGGTGAGGGAAATATAGCATGCCAATTAGCTGAATTGGGTCATCAAGTGATATTGTGTGATTTATCAGAAGAGATGATCCAGCGGGCAAGGCTGGCCGCGGAAGAGAAAGGGGTCAGCCAAAATATGCAATTTATACAAAGTCCGGTACAAGAAATTAGCCAATATATAGAGCAACCGGTAGATTTGGTATTATTCCATGCAGTACTTGAGTGGATTACCGATCAGAAATATGTAATAGAAGTGCTAATGAATATCATTAATCCGGGTGGCGCTCTATCTTTAATGTTTTACAATGCCAATGGTTTGGTTATGCGTAATGCTATTTTAGGTAATTTTCATTTGGCGACACCCAATATACAACGTCGCAGAAAACGTTCATTATCGCCTCAGAATCCATTGGCACCAGAGCAGGTATATCAATGGCTTGATGAATTAAATATGACGATTACCGGCAAAACCGGTGTGCGTGTTTTTCACGATTATTTGCAAAATCGCCAATTACAGAGCGAAAACTTTCCGGCGTTGCTGGAATTAGAACAGCGTTATTGCCGACAGGAGCCTTATATCAGCCTGGGGCGCTACATTCATGTTATGGCACGCAAGCCAGCTTTAACAGTTTAAAGGACAAATTATGAGTGAATATTCCCAGACTGTCCCGGAACTGGTGTCTTGGGCCAGGAAAAACGACTTTTCCATCTCCTTGCCTGTAGAAAGGCTGGCTTTTCTGATGGCAATTGCGGTGTTGAACAGCGAGCGTCTGGATGGCGAGATGAGCGAAGGGGAGCTGGTTGATGCTTTTCGTGAAGTTTGCAAAGGATTTGAGCAGACCACAGAATCTGTCGCCGTACGGGCCAACAATGCTATCAATGACATGGTGCGTCAGAAACTTCTTAACCGTTTCACCAGTGAATTGGCCGATAACCATGCAATCTATCGCTTAACCCCGCTTGGAATAAGTATCAGTGACTACTACATTCGTCAGCGGGAATTTTCTACCTTACGTCTTTCGATGCAACTTTCGGTGGTGGCGAGTGAGTTACACCGGGCAGCAGAAGCGGCAGAAGAAAAGGGAGATGAATTTCATTGGCACCGTAATGTTTTTGCACCGCTGAAATATTCTGTGGCGGAAATCTTCGACAGCATCGACATGTCTCAGCGCGTAATGGACGAGCAGCAAAGCTCGGTTAAAGAAGATATTGCGGCGTTGCTGAATCAAGATTGGCAGGCAGCGATTGCCAACTGTGAGCAACTGTTATCCGAAACATCGGGTACGTTGCGGGAACTTCAGGACACACTAGAAGCGGCTGGAGACAAATTACAGGCTAATTTGCTGCGCATTCAGGAAGCCAATATGGACAGTGGTGGATCAGAACTGGTTGATAAACTGGTATTTGATCTGCAAAGCAAACTGGATCGTATTATCAGTTGGGGTCAGCAGGCGATTGATTTATGGATTGGCTACGATCGTCACGTTCACAAATTTATCCGTACCGCGATTGATATGGATAAAAACCGTATTTTCTCTCAGCGCTTACGTCAATCAGTTCAACACTATTTTGATAACCCGTGGACCCTCACCATTGCTAACGCCGAACGTTTGCTGGATATGCGGGACGAAGAATTGACGTTACGTAATGAAGAAGTCACGGGTGAACTGCCGTTAGCGCTGGAATATGAAGAATTCAGTGAAATAAACGAACGACTGGCAGAAATGATTGAAAAAGCGCTGTTGATATATCAGCAGGAACAGCGTCCACTGGATTTAGGTGCAGTGTTAAGGGATTACCTTGCTCAGCATCCGCTCTCTCGTCACTTTGATGTGGCGCGTATTTTGGTGGATCAGGCTGTGCGATTGGGTGTGGCAGAAGCGGATTTCTCTGGGCTGCCAGCGGAATGGTTAGCGATTAATGATTACGGAGCCAAGGTACAGGCACATGTCATCGACACATATTGAACAATTTATGCCAGTTAAACTGGCACAGGCGTTAGCCAATTCACTTTTCCCGGAACTGGATAGCCAGCTTCGTGCGGGTCGTCATATCGGGATGGATGATCTTGATAATCACGCTTATCTGATGGATTTTCAGGAGCAATTGGAGGAATTTTACGCCCGCTATAATGTGGAGTTGATCCGTGCGCCAGAAGGTTTCTTCTATCTGCGGCCCCGTTCAACCACATTGATCCCGCGTTCGGTATTATCAGAGCTGGATATGATGGTAGGAAAAATTCTTTGTTATCTCTATCTCAGCCCGGAACGTCTGGCTAATCAGGGGATTTTTACTGCTCAAGAGCTGTACGAAGAGCTGATCTCACTGGCCGATGAGGGCAAGTTGATGAAGTTTGTCAACCAACGCTCCTCCGGTTCCGATTTGGATAAACAGAAATTGCAGGAAAAAGTGCGCACGACACTGAACCGTCTGCGTCGTCTGGGGATGGTCTATATCCTGCCAAATGACAACAACAAATTTACCATTACTGAGGCGGTATTCCGTTTTGGTGCGGATGTGCGCAGTGGCGACGATCCTCGTGAAGTACAACTGAGGATGATCCGTGACGGTGAGGCAATGCCGATTGAAGGCGGTTTGTCGCTTGATGACAGTGAAAATGATGAAACACCGGATAACTCAGCAGAAGGTGCGGGAGATGAACAACTATGATTGAACGCGGTAAATTTCGTTCACTGACGCTGGTTAACTGGAATGGCTTTTTTGCCAGAACATTTGATCTTGATGAATTAGTGACCACCTTATCAGGCGGTAATGGGGCGGGTAAATCCACCACGATGGCGGCTTTTGTCACTGCGCTGATCCCTGATTTAACCTTGTTGCATTTCCGTAACACCACCGAAGCCGGTGCCACTTCCGGTTCTCGTGATAAAGGTTTGCACGGCAAATTGCGGGCGGGGGTCTGTTACTCAACCTTGGATGTGATTAACTCCCGCCATCAGCGGGTGGTGGTTGGGGTGAGATTGCAACAAGTGGCGGGGCGTGACCGTAAGGTCGATATCAAACCTTTTATGATTCAAGGGTTGCCAACCGCTATTCAACCTACGCAGTTATTGACTGAAAATGTGGGTGAAAGACAGGCGCGGGTATTGCCACTGAATGAACTGAAAGATCGCCTTGATGAGATGGAAGGTGTGCAGTTCAAACAATTTAACTCCATCACAGATTATCATGCGCTGATGTTTGATTTGGGAGTGATACCCAAACGCCTGCGTTCAGCAAGTGATCGTAGTAAATTTTATCGTCTGATCGAAGCTTCCCTGTATGGCGGTATTTCCAGCGCCATTACCCGTTCCCTGCGCGATTACCTGTTGCCGGAAAACAGTGGTGTTCGCAAGGCATTTCAGGATATGGAAGCGGCGCTGCGTGAAAACCGTATAACACTGGAGGCTATCCGGGTAACTCAATCTGATCGCGATCTGTTTAAGCATTTGATTACCGAAGCAACTTCTTACGTTTCCGCTGATTACATGCGCCATGCCAATGAGCGTCGCACCCATCTGGATCAGGCACTGGCATTGCGTGGAGAGCTATTTGGTAGCCATAGGCAACTGGCAACCGAACAGTATCGCCATGTCGAAATGGCGCGGGAACTGGCGGAGCAGAGTGGAGCTTCTGTTGATTTAGAAGCTGATCATCAGGCCGCCAGTGATCATCTGAATTTGGTGCAGACAGCCATGCGCCAGCAGGAAAAAATTGACCGTTATCAGGGAGATCTGGAAGAACTTTCTTACCGTCTGGAAGAGCAAACTGAGGTTGTTGAAGAAGCAGCGGAACTTCAATCTGAATATGAAGCCAGAGCGGAAGCGGCGGAACAGGAAGTCGATGAGCTGAAAAACCAGTTGGCAGATTACCAGCAAGCACTGGATGTTCAGCAAACTCGCGCTATTCAGTATCAACAGGCGTTACAAGCGCTGGAACGTGCTCGTGAGCTTTGTCGGTTACCGGATCTTGCCGCTGATAATGCAGAAACATGGCTGGAAACCTTTCAGGCTAAAGAGCAACAGGCGACAGAAGCCCTGTTGGCGCTGGAACAGAAATTAAGTGTTGCTGATGCGGCTCATAGCCAGTTTGAGCAGGCATATCAACTGGTGAAAAACATGGTTGGTGAAATCAGCCGCAGTGAAGCGTGGCAGAGAGCTCGTGAATTGCTGCGTGACTGGCCGTCACAGCAACATCTTGCGGATCGTGTGCCGCCATTGCGAATGCGATTGGCTGAACTGGAGCAGCGCCTGACCAACCAACAAAATGCAGAGTTTTTATTAAACGAATTTTGTAAACGCCAGGGGCAGCAATATCAGGTTGAAGATCTGGAAGGATTACAAAATGAACTTGAAGCTCGTCAGGAAGCACTAAGCCTAAGCGTTAATGAAAGCGGTGAACGCCGTATGGAGATGCGTCAGGCGCTTGAACAACTGAAACAGAAAATTCAGTCACTGACTGCCCGTGCCCCGGTCTGGCTGGCTGCGCAGGATACCCTGAGCCAACTGTGTGAACAGAATGGTGAAGCGCTGGCGAGCAGTAATGACGTGACGGAATATATGCAGCAGTTGCTTGAACGTGAACGTGAAGCCACGGTAGAGCGAGATGAAGTTGCGGCGCAAAAACGTGAGTTGGAAAAGCAGATCGAGCGCCTCAGTCAACCGAGCGGAGCGGAAGATAGCCGGATGATTGCGCTGGCGGAACGTTTCGGTGGAGTTTTGCTGTCAGAAATTTATGACGACATCACCATTGATGATGCACCGTACTTCTCTGCCTTGTATGGGCCAGCTCGACATGGCATTGTGGTGCCCGATCTTTCTCTGGTTCGTCCACACCTTGAAGCGCTGGAAGATTGCCCGGAAGATCTCTATCTAATTGAAGGAGATCCGCAATCCTTTGATGACAGCGTATTTAGTGCCGAAGAGCAGGAAAATGCGGTATTGGTCAAATCTTCTGACCGCCAATGGCGTTATTCCCGTTATCCTGAATTGCCATTGTTTGGCCGTGCTGCCAGAGAAAACCGTCTAGAAGCCTTGAATCTGGAACGAGATACCTTGGCAGAGCGTTATGCTACGCTCTCTTTTGATGTGCAGAAAATCCAACGTGCGCATCAAGCATTCAGTCAGTTTGTGGGTAAACACCTGTCTGTGGCATTTGATGCCGATCCGGAAGCCGAAATCCGCGAACTGCGGCAGCGTCACACAGAACTCGAACGTGAACTATCCCGGTTTGAAGAGCAGACCCAACAACAGCGTCAGCAATATACTCAGGCTAAAGAGAGCCTGACGACATTAAATCGCCTGATCCCTCAAGTGACGCTATTGCTGGATGAAACCTTAATCGATCGCGTAGAAGAGATACGCGAAGAGCTGGAAGAAGCGCAGGAAGCGGCTCGTTTCCTGCAACAACATGGTTCGTCATTAGCGAAGTTGGAACCGATGGTTGCTGTTCTGCAAAGCGATCCACAGCAGCATGAACAGTTGCAACGGGACTATGAAACGGCCAAACAGAGCCAGCATCAGGCTAAACAACGGGCTTTTGCGCTGGTGGAAGTGGTACAGCGTCGTGCGCATTTTAGCTACAGTGATTCTGCCGGTATGCTCAGTGAAAATGCGGATCTGAATGACAAACTGCGTCAGCGTCTGGAACACGCGGAATCGGATCGCAGCCGCGCCCGCGAACAACTGCGTCAACAGCAAGCGCAGTATTCCCAATTTAACCAAGTGCTGGCATCCCTGAAAAGTTCCTATGAAACCAAACAGGATATGCTGAAAGAGCTGGAACAGGAGATGAAAGAGATTGGTGTTCAAGCGGATGCGAATGCTGAAATGCGTGCCCGCGAGCGCCGTGATCGGCTCCATGAGGCGCTCAGCACTAACCGTTCCAGAGTCAATCAGCTTGAGAAGCAGATCGCCTTTTGCGAAGCGGAAATGGATAGCTTGCAGAAGAAACTGCGTAAACTGGAACGCGATTACCATCAAATCCGTGAACAGGTGGTTTCTGCCAAAGCGGGCTGGTGCGCGGTGATGCGGATGGTGAAAGATAATGGTGTTGAGCGTCGTCTGCATCGCCGTGAACTGGCTTATATGGACGGTGGCGCGTTACGTTCCATGTCGGATAAGGCGTTGGGTGCATTGCGTCTGGCGGTGGCTGATAACGAACATCTGCGTGATGCCTTGCGTTTGTCCGAAGATCCCAAACGCCCTGAACGTAAAGTTCAGTTCTTTATTGCCGTTTATCAGCACCTGCGCGAACGCATTCGTCAAGATATTATCCGCACTGACGATCCGGTTGATGCCATTGAACAGATGGAAATTGAGCTGGCTCGTTTGACAGAAGAGCTGACCGCTCGCGAGCAGAAATTAGCCATCAGTTCGAAGAGTGTGGCGAATATTATCCGCAAAACCATTCAACGTGAGCAGAACCGCATCCGCATGCTAAACCAAGGATTACAAGCGGTCTCCTTCGGACAAGTCCGTGGTGTGCGGTTGAATGTAAACGTGCGTGAAAGCCACGCGATATTGCTGGATGTGCTTTCTGAACAGCAAGAACAGCATCAGGATCTATTTAACAGCCAGCGATTTACCTTCTCGGAAGCAATGGCAAAACTTTATCAGCGTCTGAATCCGCAAGTAGATATGGGGCAGCGCTTGCCGCAAACCATAGGTGAAGAGTTGTTGGATTATCGCAACTATCTGGAACTGGATGTTGAAGTTAACCGTGGATCTGATGGCTGGTTAAAAGCAGAGAGTGGGGCGTTGTCTACTGGTGAAGCGATCGGTACCGGCATGTCCATTTTGGTGATGGTGGTGCAGAGTTGGGAAGAAGAATCCCGCCGTTTGCGAGGTAAAGATATTTCCCCTTGTCGGTTGCTATTCCTCGATGAAGCGGCGCGTCTGGATGCCAAATCCATTGCCACTCTGTTTGAACTATGCGAACGACTGCAAATGCAGTTAATTATCGCTGCCCCGGAAAATATCAGTCCTGAAAAAGGAACCACCTATAAACTGGTGCGTAAAGTGTTTAAAAACCACGAACATGTGCATGTGGTAGGGTTGCGAGGATTTGGACAGGATGTGCCGGCAACCCAATTGATTTCAGATGCTACCGCTTAATTAAATGGATGCTTTACGGTAATTGTAAGTAGGGAAAATAAAGAGAGTGCGCCACGGATGGCGCAATGGATATTTAGCTTGAGGTTGTACCATTATTTTTTGCTTATTAGATTCGGTATTAGTTGACCACTACACTCGGATTTATTTTTGATTAAAAATATTCGCGATCTTGCCCTGAGTGTACAATGGGAGAAAAACCGAGGAAAAATGTAGTTAAATATACATATTGAATTTTAATATTCAATATATCATAAACAGGTGTTATATAATTTTCTTTCGAAACTCTTTTTTTAAAATTAAATGTAGCAGAGATGAGGTGTTGTATGAAGACTCTTTCGAAACTTTCTTTTTTTAGTCTAATTTGTTTTTCCTTGTTGGCAAATAAATCTTGGGCAAACAACTGTAGTGACTGCAAATCTATTAACGGGGAGTTTGTTAAAGTGAAAGAGGTGGGAATTGTAGTAGGCCAGTATAACTACATCCTAACTAAGGATGGTAAAAAAGTGGAAATTCATGATAATGCTGTTCAGAAAGCACAGATTGCTTTTGTTCTGGATTTGCCATTTTATATAGACGATAGAATAACAAATTACTCCATTAAAAAGGATTGAAATAGAACGGATGGATGATTTCTATCCAAATTTTATAGCTGCCATAATATACCCAATGGATTTCAAGATGGATCGCGACGGCAAGGGAGCGAATCCCCGGGAGCATAGATAACTATGTGATCGGGGTGAGTGAGTGCAGCCAACAAAGAGGCAACTTGAAAGATGACGGGTATAATACCAATATACAGCGTGGCAAAGGTTGTCGCACTGATAAAAAGTTTGACAACAAGAGAAATATTCAAACGTTGTCCTCAGATGAAAAGGACACTCTGGGGCGGAGAATTTTGGACTGATGGGTAAATCGATATCCTTTCACTAACCTTATAGTAGTTTTATTTTAATGGAATATTCATGAATAAAAAAATCAGTGCTATTTTCATTGCCTTGTCTTTATTTTCGGCACCATCATTCTCGGGGCAGTACACGATATCTGGCTATGTTCAGTGGCTTAAAGCTAATTCAGATAAACACTGCTGGGGATATTTAAATTCAATTGGATATGGACAGGGTTTCTATTTAGATGACTGCAATCAGGAGATGATGCATTTGTTAAGGACAGCTCAAATTATTGGTACAAAAGTAGACATAACCATCGAAGGTGATGGTAGTGAGTACAAACCTTTATATGCTGTTACACTTTACCGTGAATAAGTTATACCAGAATAAAGGGCATTGTTGTAAACAGCGGCTCAGGGGAATCCTTTCCGCAGAAGTTTTTCAATTTAATGTAAATGGGATGGGTAGTACTGTTTCAATGTTTTAAGATACCCCGCTGCTTGCGGCGGGGCTCTTCATTTAATTGACACTTTAAGACTAATTGAAATGTTAAGTTCTAATCATAGAAGAGAGCGGAATGAAAAATTTTTACAGGTACTTGATTTTATTTTTCTTTTTATTTAGTAACGTAGTATATTCTAAGAGCGTCAATTTTGATTATTCAGATGCTCAAAACTATATTAAATCCATTAAGAATCTTAGATCTATAGTAGGGAGCCACCTACCTAATGTTCCCGGATTACTTGTCCTTAATCCCACTGAACCATATACATCGGTTCACCTCATAAGTAATAATGGGGATGTTATTGATCTTATATTATCAAATACTAATTTGTATATGGTGGGATTTGTCTCTGCTGGGATATTCTACAGATTCAATGATACTGAATTTTCCAACATAACAGTTCCGGAGACAAACCTTTTAAATTTAAATATTTCTTCAAGTTATATTGATTTATTTAGACGGGCTAACCGTACAAGAGAAGAAACAATTGTGAGCAATGAAACCATCAATAGCGCCATTACGACTTTATGGCGGCAAAATGGTTCAGGAACAGTAGAGCCTCTAGCAGCAAGAGCTTTTATGACATTGATTACCGCTGTGGCTGAATCAGCTAGATTTAGCCGAATATCTTCGTTTATAACTAGCAATTATGATAATAATGTGCAGATAGGAGGAGGTTTGGTCAGATTAACCAACCGGTGGTCAAGCCTAAGCAGTTATGCATATGAAATGTCGAATAATGCAGGTTCAAATGCGGGCTATTTTGACGATATAGTTAATTCTATAAATAGAAATAGATTATATGGAGTACTCGCATTGGCATTATATTGTGATTTTTCTACTTCCTCTAAGCTAAAACCAAGGCTATTGACATTTTCTGAGACTACCCCATTGACCGCAGATACCTGTTCATCTGAACGAGATATTACTCTCATAAATAATATTTATTGGCCAAACAATGTGTTACAAGCGGTGTTTGATTGAATTGACGGCACTTTTGCAAATAGAAATACGCGTTATTCACTAGGCGTACTTCGTCTAGGTGTAATGGCATACTAATTTTAGTCACCTGAATGGGGTTGTAAGCCGGAAATTTCGTCTTACAACCCTTATGTGCAATTATGTGTGACTAGCATTGTAATCAAGTTTTAATGCAATAAACCCCAAAAAATCAATCAATTTAAAACCACTTTAATCGTCGTATAATTGTGATGCCAATCACGGCATAGCGGTGTCAGTGGGCAAGCACACGACACCATTTCAAAAAAACATTAAGGAGAAGCCTATGGCAAAACTTATTTATGGGGGTACCTCACAATGCAAACAAAGGAGACTTCTCTTAACTGGCGATCTGTTTGCCCATCTGTTTCGCTGCACGAAGCATTTTTGAAACATCATCAATGCTGCTATCTTCTTTCATGATCTCAATAGGGGTTTTCCCTTTACCGTTCTTGTCGCTCAAGGGGGTAGTCAAAAACGATATTCTGGAAATAGGCCCGATATCATTGCTCATTGCTTTCATGACGTTTTCAAAGTGAGGTAACAGCCCTCCCTCTTTGAATTGAAAGAGCGGGAAGACATGATCGCTGTTCTTCTTGAAAGCGAGCAGCTTATTTCCCTTCACTCGCAAATTAACGGCCTGACGCGTGATACCGAGAATATCAGCAACATCTACTGCTTTAATTACGCCACCCATGCGCTCAATTTCCTTATAAAAATTGGACAGGTTCTCAGCGCGACGCTTTAGTTTGCGGAGTTCGCGATCGGGAGTCCTCGCACTCTTTTCAAGTACGGTTGAGTACAGCAGCCCAAAAAGTTCGCTATCCGGAAGAACAAGAGCATTGCTGGCCTTCGCCTTTTCAGCAAACTCAGGCATCAATGAGCCGAATATTATGTCAAAGCGTTTTTGCAGTAACACTTGTAGCTCATTCAAATTACGTTGTTTGGTTGCGGTGTTCATAAAATCTCCTGTTTCTTGACCATTATTTTATTCTTTCAACTAGAATTGGTCAATTAACATAGTGCAAATCAAAGGTGATTTGCAATCAGATAAAGCTATCAACTTTTACATATGGGCGGATAGGGATCGTGCGAATAAAGAGATTGGGCCACGGATAGCACATATATACCCGTTATCCTTCAAGTTGCCTCTTTGTTGGCTGCACTCTCTCACCCCGGTCACATAGTTATCTATGCTCCCGGGGATTCGCTCCCTTGCCGCCGCGATGCATCTTGAAATCCATAGGGTATAGATGTTTAGCTTGATATTATACTATTTTGTCATGCAATCTTTGTATGATATTTATACTACGGTGAAAAAGGCATATTATGCGGAAGACAACATATAGCGTTGCAAAGGGAAATCTTGCTTCGATAATGGATCAAGTTGTTCAGGATTGTGCACCAATATTGATCACCAGACAAAACGGTGGCGATTGCGTTATTATTTCAAATGCAGAATATGCAAGCCTTGAAGAAACTGCTTATTTACTACGTTCATCCGCTAATGCAAAACATTTACTTAAATCATTGGAGCAGGTAAATAGCGGAAATTTGCAGGAAAGGTAACTAACCTGAACTTCGCTTAAGAAGGAAATTAAAGTATCTGAGGTACGATCAAAATTTTTGTCAAAGAAAATTCAAGACATCTCAGTCCGCTTGGTTTCTTGCTTAATATTCCTTCAATATAAAAGAAAGTATGCTACCATTCACCGATGAAGAGAAAAAATACACCAACGCCACATGACGCTGTTTTTAAACAGTTTTTAAGTCATATTGATACTGCCAGAGACTTTTTGGAGATACATTTGCCTGCGACATTACGGGCAGTTTGTGATCTGGATACACTGCGGTTGGAATCAGGGTCGTTTATTGAAGACAATCTGCGGGCGCATTATTCCGACATTTTGTATTCATTGAAAACGGCTCAGGGTGACGGTTATGTGTATTGTGTGATCGAGCACCAAAGTTCCCCGGACAAAATGATGGCATTTCGATTAATGCGCTACGGTATTTCAGCCATGCAACGGCATCTGGAGCAGGGACATGAAAAATTGCCGCTGGTCATTCCGGTGTTGTTCTATCACGGTAAAATACAGCCGTATCCTTGGAGTACCAATTGGCTAAACTGTTTCGATGATCCGGCCCTGGCGGAGGAAATCTATTCCAATAAATTCCCGCTGGTAGATGTAACGGTAATCCCGGATGATGAAATCTTGACGCACAAACGGGTCGCGCTACTGGAAATGGTGCAAAAGCATATCCGACAGCGAGATATGGCAGAGCTGCTGCAAGAGTTGGTTATACTGCTGACGTATGATTACTATACGGATGAACAGCTAAAAAGCGTGCTAAACTACTTATTACAGGTGGGAGATACCGCCGATCCAGAGGGTTTTATTCGGCGACTGGCAGAACAGTCCCCGAGGTATGAGGAGGTACTGATGACAATAGCACAAAGATTGGAACATAAAGCACGTCAGGAAGGACGTCAGGAAGGACGTCAAGAAGCAACGTTAAAAATTGCTCATGCATTGCTGAACAGCGGAGTCGATCGTGAAACAGTGATGAAAACCACCGGTCTGAGCCAGAACGAACTGGAGCAAATACGCCACTAACTCGTCTTGAGAGTTCTCAATCAGCATTCAACGATCCGTGTGAGAAGAGGATCTTACGGCGACTGGCAGAACAGTCCCCGAGGTATGAGGAGGTACTGATGACAATAGCACAAAGATTGGAACATAAAGCACGTCAGGAAGGGCGTCAAGAAGCAACGTTAAAAATTGCTCATGCATTGCTGAACAGCGGAATCGATCGTGAAACAGTGATGAAAACTACCGGTCTGAGCCAGAGTGAGCTTGAATAAATGTCCGACAAAATTACTGTATTTCTTCCAAATACTACTATTTATTTTACGGTAGTCATATGAGTAGGAAAAAATGCGCCACGGAGGGCGCAATAATTATTCGAAACCGAGTATTTTTAGTTTATGTCAGAGGCCAATTCAAGAACACCACACTATCATTGTA
>NZ_JAJAFZ010000005.1:0-125374 GCF_025384895.1 Photorhabdus kayaii | reverse complement strand
TATGTGACCGGGGTGAGTGAGTGCAGCCAACAAAGAGGCAACTTGAAAGATGACGGGTATATAATATTTATCAACATTATTATCAACTACCAGAGTAATACATTAGAGCGTAAGATCACTGCCTTGGTCAATAAAAACAATCGATAAAACAGCCATTAGTCGATCATTTAATGAGCGACTATATGAAATATATTTGTCAACTAGAAAATATTTTGATAAAGAATTGTTGGGGCAAAGAGGCTGAATATGAAAATAACAGCCATTAATAACGATACCCATATGGTTTTTTTTACATTTCGTTCTAATATGAAAAAATAGTTAACTAATATAGTTAAGAAGAAAAACGTTATAATTGACATAAAAAACATGGCGATGAATGGCATTTTGCACACCTTGTTTAAAAAAAATCCATAATGTCATCATAAATGAGAATGAAATAAAGTATTAGTGGTAAAAATAGCGTTTTCTAACACAATTAACAATTATTTTCAATAAATTTTATTGACGTGTTGTTTAGGTTCAGGTAAGTCAAATACGTCACAGATAAATTTGTGACCGGGCGTGGAAACCCAATTAGCTGAATGACGCAACTACATAAAATTTGGAACCCGCTCGCATATTAGATAATTAGAAAGAATAGTGACAAAGGAATTTTGGTATAATAAACCACTATTCAAACAGCAACAGTGTTAAAGAATGACCAAGTATCATAGTCTCAAGAATAAAACCATTGGTGGAATCGGTAAGATTAGCAGTTACGATATTGAATTCACTTTTAACGGCAAAAAACCACAAACCTTTCGGTTGGTATTCTTTCCATTAACTGACGATGTTGTCGGAGCCGAAAGAATTGCTGAAGTGTACGATGTTAATCCCAAAATTTTATTTGCTGTGTCTATTATCTTTTTCGATCAAGCTTATGAATTAATCCCTACAGACGAATTAAACGGTAGGACTCCATTTGATAAAATAGATAAAGCTGTTCATTACAATAGAAATGAAAATAACTACTTTTTTAATGTTTTAATATCATACATTCTGGATTATATTGAAGAATCTAAAGTTCATTACTTGTACTTTAGTGGTTACAGTGATTCTCATAAAAGAACCTATGAAAGACTTTTACAAAAGGTACAGTCAAGATTAATATTAGAGTATGAAGATTTAGGAGGAGGCGATTATGTTGTTAAAACGTGCTACAGCAACCAAGAAGAAGGCAACTCAGGCTGACTACGCTCGTAACCGCAAAAATAAAACCGCTATGGTTAATGCTTTCATTGAAGCTAACAAAGCCAAACATACGGAAAGTACCTGCTAACCAGCTCATTCGTTTTATACCCAATGGATTTCAAGATGCATCGCGACGGCAAGGGAACGAATCCTCGGGAGCATAGATAACGATGTGACCGGGGTGAGTGAGTGCAGCCAACAAAGAGGCAACTTGAAAGATGACGGGTATAGTCTATCTAAATAAAAAGCCACCTTTAGAATAGGTGGCTTTGCTGATCTATAAAAAACTGCATCACAAATGTAAAATTTTGGACGCAGTTTAGAATATGACCGTCCTCTTTGATCAGGAAGCAATTTGCTCCATTGTTTGCAAGATTCGTTTATCAGAAACTGGATATGGCGTACCCAGTTGTTGAGCAAACAAGCTGATCCGCAGTTCTTCAATCATCCAACGAATCTCTTGCACCTCAGGTAACTGTTTCTGTTGCAGTGATAATTTCGCCAGCCATTGCTGCCACTGTTGCTGAACATTTTCGACACGCCCCATTTGTGCTCTATCTCTATGCGGATCAATTGCCAATTTTTCAAGGCGGCGCTCAATACCTTGCAGATAACGCAGGACATCCGGCAAGCGTTTCCAACCATTAGTGGTGACAAATCCTTTGAAAACCAGACCAGAAAGCTGCTCTTTGATATCCGATAATGCCAAGGCAAATGAAATATCCACTCTCCCCTTGAGACGTTTATTGATAGCAAAAATAGTGGTGAGTATCTGTTCCACCTGCTTGGCTATTTCCACAACAGTATCATTCAACTCAGCCCGAACCTTGTCCTGTAGCTGAATAAAATGCTGTTCATTCCAAGCCGGCCCACCATTCCCTGCCATCAATTTATCCACACCACAGGCGATACAATCGTCAATCAAATCCAATACCTTGCCATAAGGGTTAAAATAGAGTCCCAATTTGGATTTATTCGGCAATTTCTCATGTAAGTATTTAATTGGTGAAGGAATATTGAGTAACAACAGACGACGGGTACCTTCCCACATGGCAATTTGTTGCTCCGGTTCGGTTTCAAACAATTTGATACCGATACTCTCTTTTTCATCCACCAGCGCTGGAAATGCTTTAACAGAGTAACCACCACGTTTCTGCTCATACCGTCCCGGTAATTCACCGAAACTCCAAATATGCAGCCCACTCTGTTCAATCCCATCATCAGCAACAGCGGAAAGTGTTTCCTGAACTTTCTCTTTCAAGCGTAATTTCAGCGCAGATAAATCTTTACTTTCAGCGATAGTCCGGTTCTTCTCTCCTACCACTCGGAATGTCATTTTGAGATGCTCTGGGACTTGCTCTAACTGCCAATCATCACGTGACACCGTAACACCAGTCATCCGCCGTAACTCTTTCTCAAAGCTATCTAACAAGGTCGATTGTGGTTGAGGTACCCGCTCCATAAATGCCTGAGCATAGTTTGGCGCAGGGACAAAATTACGACGAACCGGTTTCGGCAATGATTTAATCAGCGCAACAACCAGATCATAACGAATACCGGGGATCTGCCAATCAAACCCTTCATCCTTAACCTGATTCAACACCGGCAGCGGAATATGAACTGTCACACCATCAGCTTGCGTACCCGGTTCAAACTGGTAACTAAGCCGTAATTTCAATGCCCCCTGATACCAGTAATTAGGGTAATCCAGCGCACTGATTTTATCGGCATCGCCTTTGATCAACATATTTTTTTCAAAATTAAGCAAGTCCGGTTGCTCTTTACCTGTCTTCAGCCACCAGCGATCAAAATGGCGAGCAGAAACCACACTCTGAGGTATCCGTTGATCATAGAAACTAAACAAGGTTTCATCATCCACCAAAATGTCGCGACGACGGGATTTATGTTCCAGCTCCTCAATTTCCTCACGTAATTTCAGATTCGCTCGGAAAAATGCATGTCGAGTTTGCCAATCGCCTTCCACCAGCGCATAGCGGATAAACAACTCACGGCAGAGCATTGGGTCAATTTTGCTGTAATTAACCAGACGACTAGCCACAATTGGCAAACCATATAAAGTGACTTTTTCTCTAGCCATTACCGCACCCTGAGATTTTTGCCAGTGCGGCTCGCTATATTGATATTTCACCAGATGCCCGGCTAACGCTTCAACCCATTCAGGTTCGATCCGCGCAACAATCCGCCCCCACAAGCGACTGGTTTCAACCAATTCCGCCGCCATTGACCATTTAGGCGGCTTCTTGAATAAACCAGAACCAGGAAAAATAGCAAAACGGGCATTACGCGCACCGGTATATTCCTGTTTATCTGTATCTTTTTGGCCGATATGAGATAACAGCCCAGAAAGTAACGCAGTATGAATACCACGGTAATCTGCATCCTGACTATTTACCGACAGACCAATTTCTTTCACAACTTGTCGTAACTGGGCATAGATATCCTGCCACTCTCTGACTCTCAGGTAGTTAAGATAATCTTGACGGCAAAGTTTGCGAAATTGCGAAGAGGAGAGTGCCTTTTGCTGCTCTTTCAAAAAATCCCATAATTTCAGAAATGCAATAAAATCGGAGTCTTTATCAGCAAATCGACGGTGTTTCTCATCAGAAGCCTGCTGTTTCTCCAGTGGCCTCTCTCTTGGGTCCTGAATAGATAGCGCAGAAGTGATCACCATCACTTCACGTACACAACCATGATGACGAGCTTCCAATACCATACGCGCCAACCGAGGATCAACCGGGAGCTGAGCAAGCTGTCGCCCTATTGATGTAAGACAGTAATTACTCTTAGCCGTTGTGTTCTGGTCAATAGCTCCAAGCTCCTCCAGAAGCCGAACACCATCCTGAATATTACGTTTATCAGGCGGTTGCACAAATGGAAATGCACTGACATCCCCAAGACCAATTGCCGTCATTTGCAGAATGACCGATGCCAGGTTAGTACGCAGGATTTCTGGATCAGTAAACTCTGGCCGAGAAAGGAAATCGTCTTCTGAATACAGCCGGATACAGATCCCGTCAGATACACGTCCGCAACGCCCTTTCCGCTGATTAGCCGACGCCTGTGATATAGGTTCAATCGGCAATCTCTGTACTTTCGTACGATAACTGTAACGGCTGATACGTGCATACCCGGTATCAATCACATATTTAATTCCCGGTACCGTCAACGAGGTTTCTGCCACGTTAGTTGCCAGCACAATTCTCCGCCCCGTATGTGATTGGAAAATTCGATTCTGATCACTGTTAGAAAGACGCGCAAATAATGGCAATACGTCGGTATGACGCAGATTCTGTTTATTCAGCGCATCTGCTGTATCACGAATCTCCCTCTCTCCACTCATAAAGATCAGGATATCTCCAGGCCCTTCACGGTTGAGTTCATCAACAGCATCAATAATTGCCTCAAGCTGATCCCGCTCTCCATCATTATCTTCCCCCATGACAGGACGATAACGCACTTCTACCGGATAGGTTCGACCAGAAACTTCGATAATTGGCGCATGATTAAAATGGCGAGAAAAGCGCTCAGGATCGATAGTCGCGGAGGTAATGATCACTTTCAAATCGGGACGTTTTGGCAGTAATTGGCGCAAATAACCCAGAATAAAATCAATATTCAGACTGCGTTCATGCGCCTCATCGATAATGAGCGTGTCATACTGTTTAAGTAGCCTGTCATTTTGCAGTTCCGCCAGCAAAATACCATCGGTCATCAGTTTAACTAACGTGTTATCGCCCACATGATCACTAAAACGGACTTTATAACCAACAGCAGAACCCACTGAGGTTTCCAATTCTTCCGCCAGACGATTGGCAACCGCACGAGCAGCCAATCGACGGGGTTGAGTATGACCGATAAGTCCTTTTATTCCCCGACCTAGTTCAAGACAAATTTTCGGGATCTGTGTTGTTTTACCCGAACCGGTTTCACCGGCAATAATGACAACTTGATGGTCACGAATAGCTTTGTAGATATCATCTTTCTTCTGGCTGACGGGCAAGTTTTCCGGATATTTGATCGTTGGACAAGCAGCCTGACGGTTAATGATTTTCTGAGACTCTTTCACCTTATATTGATCCTTGTAACTTCTTACTTTGCTAATTAGCCAGTTTTTATTGGCGATATAGTAACACATCCTATTTATTGGCAATAATTTCAGCTAGTATTTCCACCACGTTATATCAACGTGGATAAAAGTCTTTCAATAAATTTGAATTTTATTCTCTAAATATTGATCTGTTACCATAAGTCAATAACTCATAAAATAACTATATCGTGATTAACAAGTGAACTATCAAAGGTTAATTTTAAGGAATAAACATGAGTAAAGTTCTGGTTCTTAAATCCAGCATTATGGCGCAGCATTCACATACTAACCAAATGGCCGATTTCTTCATTGAAAAGTGGCAAGCCAATCATACTGATGACAGCATTACAGTACGCGATCTGACTGCACAATCCATTCCTGCTCTGGATAATGAACGGGTTTATGCATTGCGTCCGAGTGGCAATGAAATGACCGCTCGCCAAAAAGAGACGTTAGCATTATCTGACGAACTTATTGCGGAATTGCAGGATAATGACGTTATTGTTATCACTGCGCCTATGTACAACTTCCACATTCCAACCCAACTGAAAAGCTATTTTGATATGATAGCCCGTGCTGGCGTGACTTTCCGTTATACCGAGAATGGCCCTGAAGGTCTGCTAAAAGGCAAACGAGTCATCATCCTGACCAGCCGTGGCGGCATCCATAAAGACGGCCCCAGTGATCTGTTAGTGCCTTATCTGCGTCTGTTCCTAAGTTTCATTGGGCTCACTGATATAGAGTTCGTATTTACCGAAGGTGTAGCATTAGGCCCTGATGCCGTAAATCAAGCGCAACAAACCGCCCGTGAAGTTTTGCAAGCAATAGCTTCCTGATAGCCACGTTTTTGTTCCTAATTCATACATTGCCTATATTTTTATATTGTTGTCTTTTGCGCGTCATTCGACGCGCTTTTATTTCTTCAACCACTTACCATTAATACCAAGCACATACTCACCAGGTTCAGCTCTGTTCACCAATTTTTCGCCAGTAAGTTTAGCCACTTGCTTTGTAGAAATATTATTGCCAGCCGCTATTTCTGCGTATTTTTTCTCACGGGCTTGATTAATTTCTGCCACCAAAGCTTGTGCCTGACTATCTGTTTTCACTATAGCCAGATAACCACTGAAAGTTTCACCGACCAACCCTTTCTGCTTTGCCTCATTCAGGGTCATTCCTACAACGGAAGAGCTGAACAATACACCAGCCAATAACAATATCCCCGTACCTGTTCTCTTCATAATGCCAACCCCCTAGAATAAACCCGTGTTATTCTTAAGCATCTCTTCAACTTGCCTGTCTACTTTTATCTGAATTTCATGCTCAATTTTGACATTCATATTAATATTAATGGGCTTCTCCGGTGTTGCCACTTCAAGGCGTATACAACCTGACAGCATTAAAGGCCCCATTGATAGTAAGAACAGCTTCATTCCAGTTTGTTTTGTCATTTATCACTCCCATTTAATACAGATATATTCTGCTGTAGCCAATCTTCAAGATTGTTGCCAAACCGTAAACTACGCCATAAGTGAAAGATATTCTCTCCATGATGGTAATTCAGTTTGACTTGCCGTTTTTTATCTCTTAATGAATTAACACCTTGAATTTCAGCATTAAGTGTCAGAACCCCTAAATTATCAAGACTGACTTGCGCCCGTAAGAGACTGATTTCTAAATAGCGTAACCAATCCATAGCGGCGCCAGCGGAAATATTATCTTTGTTAATGGAATCTATCGTGTCTTTATCCAGACGTAAGGTCATATGGTCGATATTGGCAATCCGCCCTTGCTGAACTATCCAACGTTCATTATTAATAAACAACGGCAATTTTCCGCTGATTTTGCCGGACATCGCAAATTGTTTAACTTTCAATACAGTAAAAAGGCGACTTAACTCCAATTTATCAAGCGTCAAAATAGCAGGATGCTGCTGAGGAAGCCTTAATTTATCTAGGTTAATATGTCCATCCAATATACTTATATTCACATTAGTCAATTCCAGCGGTTTTTGTTCCGATGGTGGATAAAATCCCTGTAAATCCGCCGTCAAGTTACGCATTACAAACAGGTTATTAATCGTTTTCACTCGTAGCTGTACCGGCGATTTAACACCAAATTGCCAGATACTATCTCTCAGTCGCCACGGTAAGACAAAATCAAGCCCACTGATTTCACCATCTTTAAGCCACATGCTGCCATTTTTTACCACCCAGTGACCACCCGCAACAAAACCTTGCCCCTGTGTGACAGAAAAAGCGGCCTGTGCATAAAGATCACCTGATCGTAAGTTTATCCCTAAATCTTTAGGTACCAACGGCTGAAATGCGAGTAAAGATTGAGTAGGCCAACGCGCTTCACCACGCAATCTTGCTCCATCCCAACGACTGTAAAAAGGGATCGGACCCATATTTCTTGATGAAAGATCACCATTAACAATAAAATTGTTCGGGCTTTCTCCTGTCAATTTTGCTGTCAGCTCAGCAGGGGGCAAAAAGCCACCGGACTGAAACGATGTTTTCTTCGCTGTCAGCCGTAACTCACCATTAAAGGCGGGCGATTTCTCTGAACGTTGCCATTCCAATGGTTTTGTTAATTGTAGACGCGGCGTATCCACCCGGATCATGCCGTGCTTAATCACATTAAAGCCGGTAGCCATTTCGTTGACGCTAATCAATGTATCATGCCAGCGCCCTTTTCCGGCAATATCCCATTTAGCCTGTAGTGACGGCAAATCGCCATTTCCCCAATAATTCCAACGCCAATAGCCTTTATCCGGCATAAAATTTTCGGCATGACCATCAAGATGCAAATGGAATTTTCCCCAGTCACGGTGTTGTGTATTTACAATTGCCTGTAACCGACCAGTAAAACCTTCACGTGTCAGATAAGTTCCCGCCAACGGTGACCGGGCATCTTTAACAATAAACTCATCAGACAAACGCCCCCAAGCACGAAACAACGAACCTGACTGGAAAGTCATTTTCGGATTAACCAACGGACCATTAATTATCGCAGGCAATGACATAGCCATAATCATATCCTGCACATTAATCTGACCTGTTAATTGAAAAGGAAGTTGCGTATTTAATGAGTTTATCCGGCCCGGTTTTATCGTTAATACAATATTCGCTTTACCACGTTCACCCTGAGTGACCAAATTTATACGGCCACTAATTAGCAGGTTATCCAACCCTTGTTGCCAATGAGCAATCTTAATATTCACGCCACCCGCAAGAAGTTGCCCCGCCCCAGTCCACCGCCATTTACCATCAGTAATATCAAGCTGTTCTTGGTTAAACTGCCAAGGTAATTCAGCCAAAGATAGTGTCGCCCCCTCTTCTCTGATAATAAGTTTGCCGGATTTCCCTCGCCAACCTAACTTGATATTTAGCGGATACGCATATTGCTTGGCAATAATTTTACCTTTTACTTCACCATGAGGAGGGAGTTTATCCATATTAAGAGGTAAAGTCATTTCACCATTAAGGCTGATTTCCTGTTCTGGTAATTTAATTGCCAGTTGGTCAATAACTAGCGATTCCTTACCATAAATATGCGCTGACAATTTAACCTTCTTCCCCTGATAACTTAGTTTTTGCCCCTGAGAAGAGGAATTGAATTTTAGTCTTCCAGCAAAATCTTGCCAAGGATGAAAAGAAAGATTTTCCACGGACAAACTTCCTTGTGGAATATGAGCTAAAATATCAGCAACAGACAATGGAACAAGACCTTGTGTAGATTCAGGTAACTGATTTAGACAATTGATATCCCCACTAATATCTGCGGCATTTAATTGCCAATGATAACTGTTATCTATCTCTGAATATGGGTAACTAACAGATAATCGCGATACACGAATAAGCCTGCAATCCTTCACCTGCAATGAAATATCAGCCAGTTGCAAAACTCCATTTTTCCATTCTGGTTGTTTCAATGAAACCGTCATACCTGGAGGTAACCAGTGACCGGTAACCTTAGGTAACCAATGAGGAATCGAAAACCATCCCGCCGCCATCAGTAATACCAACAGAATAGGTATGGTAATGAATATTTTTAATCCTTTGGTTATCAAATCCTTGCCTCTCCTTATTAAGCCTTAGATCGGTTACTTCTATACCCGTTATCTTTCAGGTTGCCTCTTTGTTGGCTGCACTCGGTCACATAGTTACCTATGCTCCTGGGGATTCTCTCCCTTGCCGTCGCGATCCATCTTGAAATCCATAGGGTATATTGTTATTCCATAATTTAGCAGACAAACCTTAAACTAAGACATTGATTATTAAGAAAATTATGTTGAACATATAGGGGAACAACAAGCAATACACTTATAGAGTTAATTAATTTATTGTTTATTTAACCCTTTACGTCAGCAATAATTTAAGCCCAAAACAATGTATTAGCTACTTAAATTATAGCGGAGATAATTCCATGAAATTAGTCGTTTACAGTACCAAACAGTATGACCATAAACATCTGGAGCAGGTCAATAAAAAATTCGGATTTGGTTATAATTTCGAGTTTTTCGATTTCCCTCTTAGTTCAAAAACTGCCAAAAACGCTATTGGTGCAGATGCTGTTTGTATTTTCGTCAACGATAATGCTGACCGTAAAGTACTCGAAGAATTGGCTGAAATGAATATAAAAATCCTCGCATTACGTTGCGCAGGTTTTAATAATGTCGATCTAGATGCAGCTGAAGAATTGGGTATTCAAGTTGTACGGGTTCCAGCCTATTCCCCTGAAGCTGTTGCTGAACATACCGTCGGATTAATGTTGTGCTTAAACCGCCGTATCCACCGAGCTTACCAACGCACCCGTGACGCCAATTTCTCTCTTGAAGGCTTAATTGGCTTCAATATGCACAGCCGCACAGCGGGAATTATCGGAACCGGCAAGATTGGTATTGCAACTCTACGTATTCTTAATGGATTTGGTATGCGTTTGCTAGCTCATGATCCCTACCCCAATCAAGCTGTTTTGAATCTCGGTGCTCAATATGTCGATCTGGATACGCTGTATGCACAATCCGACGTCATATCGCTTCATTGCCCGTTAACACCAGAAAACCATCATCTGCTGAATGACGTTGCTTTCAGCAAAATGAAAAACGGCGTAATGATCATCAATACCAGCCGAGGGGCTCTAATTGATTCCATCGCAGCCATTAGCGCATTAAAACAACAAAAAATTGGCGCTCTGGGTATGGATGTTTACGAGAATGAACGCGATCTCTTCTTTGAAGATAAATCTAATGACGTGATTCAGGATGATATTTTTCGTCGCTTGTCTTCATGTCATAACGTGCTGTTTACCGGTCATCAGGCATTTCTGACAGAAGAAGCCTTAACCAGTATCAGTGAAACTACGCTGAGAAATATCCAGCAATTAATCAATGGGAAAAATTGCCCAAATATTGTTAGTAAGTACCCTTAAAATAATATATAGGAGATAAACATGAAAAAAATACTACCTTTGGCAACAGCAACTTTATTGTTAGCCACATTCCAAGCGTCTGCGGTAGAAAACGTGTCAATTGATGATTTACAACGTCACAAATTTGTTCTGGTGAGCGTTAATGGCGAAGGCGTGAAAAATCAAGATGGTCGCGTACCAACCATTGAATTCGGGGAAAAAATGCACATTTCTGGTTCCATGTGTAATCTCTTTATGGGTCAAGGTAAACTGAAAAATGGTGTACTGACCGTTAAAAACCTAGCCAGCACTCAGATGCTTTGCTCTGATGAAAAATTAAATAGATGGGATTACCTGATTGGTCAAGTGTTAGCAGATGGCGTTAAAGTGAAGTTGAAAGATCAAAAACTGACACTATCTCACCCCGACAATACATTGGTTTATAAAGTTCAGTAATCAAAAAAATCATTTATAAAGTTAGCATTAAACATTTAGCAGAATGAAATTCCTTGAATGGACTCAAGATTAAACTCTGCTTATCCAAATGTTTTATGTTTTAGGTGCCGGGAATTATTCTCCGGCACTTCCAGATATAATATCTAAGCAATAAATTTACCGCCGATATTAAACTTTTAAACATTATAGGAGAACCAAAATCGACATAAATAAATATAGATAATATAACTTATTTTTAACTTATTCCTTCCAACTTAAATAAAGAGTTTTACACTTTTTACATTTAATAGATAGTTTACTAACTAAATAAAAGGAAATAATTTATGTCCAATATTGCACTGACTGATATTCAATTTATCGACCTCATGAACGAAATGCGCCAACACGCAAAACGGATGTTAAATGATTCTAAAATTGAACCATTTATGCCATCGACACCTGAACTCCAGGCATATGCAAATATGCTTGGGGAACAATATGAAAGCATAGATATTACCGAAAATAAGGAAATAGATGGTATTATTGATGAATTGAAAGATTCTGTGAAATCTGGTGCTAATTCAACAACAAACGTTTCTAAGGCAAGTGTAACTGATAGCACACAGAAATATCAGAAAGCGATTATCGCTGATCCAGACAACGCAGACCAAGACTGGATCGATAACATGAACAAATCTCGTCAAAGAACCAAAGATGAGAACAACAGACAAATTGATACAAGTTACGATAAAGCCATTCAATTTGGGTTACAATTTCCTAACTCTAGAGCAGCAATACAAAGTTTTATGGAAAAAACTAATGCATTCTTCTCCAGTTTATTTGGCAGACTTTCAAATTTTATACTTGATGCAGCCAGGCAACTCTCTGAATGGATAAGCAGAGCGTGGGAATCAATTAAATCGTTCTATGATAAAATTAATGTTTGGATTTCCGGTGCATTTTAATTAATTGATAATGGTTCGAGTTAGTTCGAACCATTATATTCACCTCAGATATAACCTGGGGAAATTAATTACTTATTAGGCAGTTTGATCCTGGAAATAATTGCCAGTCTATCCATATAATATTCCACATTACCCCACAACCAACTCTGCTCTTTACTAACATCATCTTCAGCTAAAATATTTCTTAATTCACAAGTCATAACGTCATAGCCGTAAACATAAAGCCCAAACTGTAACGCCTCATACATTCTGGCTTGCCAAAAAGAGGTGCCTTCTATTATTTGACTCATATTTGAAGCAACAACATCATAGGTTTTAATCAGATAGTGGAAAAAGATTTTAGCGGCCAAATCACTTAATGCCGCTTTATGTTGTGGCTTCCTCGTTCGCCACACAAGTATCTGCGAAGCGAGACGACAGCTAAGCACCAAGTCACTTATTATTATAACTTTGTTGTAATAAACGACTTCTTTTGTTTCGTCACTAAGTAGCGCTAATTCAAAGTAGGGCTCATCTATATCATCCAAATCTAGCCTGTTATCAACCCTGATCAACCGGTAACCTGGTGGAAAAATGAGTTCATCCACATCATGCACAATATTAGTACCAGAGGAATCAAGAGCATCATACAGAACACGATTGAACTCTAACTCACTCAATTGGATGAAATCATTGGTAATCTTTTCTATGTTTCCCACATGTATTGGCATACTTTATGCCTCCTATAATAGACCACAGGTTCAATTACCTAATGGTAATAGTATAGATGCAATTATATACAATCAACCTTTAGTTCATTTTTGGTGGATATGCCTACTGGTTAACTTAGTTCTAGAGCAAGCCCCCAACTTAGGAAACACAGAAAATAATTTATTAAATTATAGTTAGTTACATCATTATCAAGGTTTATTAATAATATGGTCTTCCCATTCCACAACATCAATTTCCCGTACAGCGATATGCCTAACAGAAATTCTTTCGCTATGCATTGCTGATTTAGAACCTTTAATCAGAGGATGCCACGGTAATAATGGCTTCCCTTCTTCAAGCAAACGATATGCACAAGTTATTGGTAACCATGCAAAAGTCGGCAAATTATGACGGGTTAATTTGATACAATCCGGTTCATATCTGAAACGATCTTCGTAATTTTTGCATTGGCACGTTTTTATATTGAGTTGATTGCAAGCAACATTAGTAAAATAAATTTCATCGGTATCATCATCCATCAATTTATGTAAGCAACACTGCCCACAACCATCACATAATGACTCCCATTCTTCATCCGTCATCTGATCTAAGGTTTTTACCTGCCAGAAAGGTTGAGACATAACTCTACTATTCCTTATATTATTCAAATCACCCTGGTAGTGAGTGAATTATCATTCAGAGTAACCTTTAGCACATCACCGGGTTTCAGTGCTCCAACACCTTCCGGTGTACCAGTGAGAATGACATCTCCCGGCCGCAAAGTGAAAAAGTGCGACATATGGCTGATCAGGGAAACAATGGGTGTCAACATATCGTTACTATTACCGTTCTGCCGTAGCTCATTATTGACCGTCAGTGAAAACTGGACATTCCGCGGATCACCAAAATGACTTATTCGAATAAACCCAGATATCGGGCAAGAGCCATCAAACGCCTTACTTTTTTCCCACGGTTGACCCGCTTTCTTGAATTTAGATTGCAAATCACGCAAGGTGAGATCCAATGCAACAGCAAAACCCGCGATAGCGGCGCCAACTCGCTCTTCATTTGCTTGTTTCAACGGCGTACCAATCAGTACAGCCAGTTCAACTTCATGATGAACAACACCAAAATCCTTTGGAATTGCAATTGGCTGATGTATATCACACAGTGCAGTTTCCGGCTTAATAAAAATGACTGGCTCTTCCGCTGGCTGAGATCCCATCTCTTTAATATGTTTAGCGTAATTACTACCAACGCAAACCACTTTATTGACAGGAAGATCCAGTAATGCCCCCTGCCAGTCTCTGTGTTGATACATATTCGTTTCTCACTCTGGTTTATTAGGCAACATACCCATAATTATAGCACTTAGATTCTTCTTATTTTTCCATCTGGTTCAGATGTGCATTCATTAAATTTTCAACCGGAGGGGGGATTTGCAGGTAAAAACCCTGCTCAATTAACGATATTTTTACCTTTTCGATATCGGCACCTGCCAGTTTTTTTCTGTCTGCCAGAGAGATCGTCATTGTATATTGGGGCTGTCCAAAACTTTTCAGTAACTCTTCGGGAACGCGAGAGAAATTATCTCTTTTTTCAACATAAAGATATGTTTGCTCCCTTTTCGGACTGCTGTAGATCGTACAAATCATTATAATAAACTCTTTTAAATTCAGGTCACAACTTGCTTGAATAATTCAGTAATTATAACATGTTTATTGTATTTCTAAATATCGTATCCCAGGGGATGTTCTGGGGGGATCTCAAATTTGCTGAATCTGAGTCAGGCAGGATAGATGTCACAGTCGCCAATTGAGCTAAAAGGCAGTAATTTTACGCTTTCGGTTGTTCATTTACACAATGACCAACCAGAAATCATTCTACAGGCCCTACAGGAAAAAGTGGAACAAGCACCGGATTTCCTGAAAAATGCGCCTGTTGTCATTAATATCTCCGCTCTGCCGGCAAGCGCTGATCTGAAAGCACTGCATTACGCTATTGATTCAGCGGGATTCCGTATTGTCGGAATAAGTGGTTGTCGTGATGAGCAACAACGCAGGGCGGTAATAAAAGCATCCTTACCACTACTAAGTGAAGGAAAAAAACAAAAAACCTCGGCAAAGGAAGATAAACCGGCTGAACCCGCGATTAAAAAAACCCGTGTAATTAATTTACCTGTTCGCTCAGGTCAAAGGATTTATGCCCAAGGCAGTGATCTTATTGTTACCAGTAATGTAAGCGCCGGTGCCGAATTGATTGCAGACGGCAATATTCACATCTACGGTATGATGCGTGGTCGGGCATTAGCTGGTGCATCCGGTGATCAGGAGTGCCTGGTTTTTTGCACCCATTTAAACGCTGAACTTGTCTCTATCGCAGGGCAATATTGGCTCGGCGATAAAATCCCAACTGAATTAGCAGGAAAAGCCGCAAAACTTAGCCTGGTAAATAATGAATTAACTATTGAACCTTTAATCTAGCCCTTTTAATAAGGAATCACTTCATGGCACGCATTATTGTTGTTACATCAGGTAAAGGTGGCGTTGGCAAAACCACTTCAAGCGCGGCCATTGCTACCGGCCTTGCTCAAAGAGGTAAAAAGACCGTCGTTATCGATTTTGACATCGGCCTGCGTAACCTCGATCTGATTATGGGATGTGAACGCCGCGTAGTTTATGACTTCGTGAACGTTATCCAAGGAGACGTCTCGCTTAATCAGGCATTAATTAAAGATAAACGTACCGAGAATCTTTATATCCTGCCTGCATCGCAAACCCGCGATAAAGACGCTCTCACTATTGAAGGCGTTGAGCAAGTTTTAGTTGATCTGGATAAACAAGGTTTCGAGTTTATTATCTGCGACTCCCCAGCAGGGATTGAAAGTGGTGCGTTGATAGCACTCTATTTTGCTGACGAAGCCATTATCACAACAAATCCTGAGGTCTCTTCCGTACGTGATTCAGACCGTATTCTGGGTATTCTGGCCTCAAAATCTCGACGAGCTGAACGGGGTGAAGATCCCATTAAAGAACATCTGCTATTAACCCGCTATAACCCAGGCCGTGTAAGTCGTGGTGATATGCTGAGTATGGAAGACGTTCTGGAAATTTTATGCATTCCTTTAATCGGTGTTATTCCAGAAGATCAATCTGTACTGCGTTCATCTAACCAAGGGGAACCAGTCATTCTGGATACAGAATCTGATGCAGGAAAAGCGTATACAGATACTGTTGAACGTTTATTAGGGGAAGAACGTCCTTTCCGCTTCATTGAAGAAGAGAAAAAAGGCTTCTTAAAACGCCTGTTTGGGGGATAAAACATGGCCTTGCTAGATTTCTTTCTGTCGAGAAAAAAAACGACAGCCAATATCGCTAAAGAGCGGCTGCAAATCATCGTGGCAGAGCGTCGCCGCGGTGATTCTGAACCTGCTTATCTGCCTGATATGAAACGGGATATCTTGGCAGTAATCTGTAAGTATATACAGGTCGATCCAGATATGCTCTCTGTACAATTTGAGCAGAAAGGTGATGATATTTCCGTCCTGGAGCTGAATATAACATTACCTGAGGTAGAAGAACCTCAAAAATAACGCGGGTAAACAGTGCTGTTTTATCACTACCGCCATCAAAGTAACCACAAACGAATTATGTGGCAATCTGAGATGGGGAACCCCTAACCGGGAACCCCTTCTCATGCTTTAGACTGCCGTCAGGCTAAGGCTCTGATATGGGTTAATCAGGATAGTTCGCCAGAATCTCTGAGACTGGCTCAGCCAGCAACTCTCCCCGCCACCCACTAAGCAGTTCAGGTTTGCCATTTAATTGTTTCAATTTCCAGTGAACACTGAGTAATTGATTAATCTGACGACGAGATGCCAATAATTCAGAATTAAATCTATGCTGCTCACTTACCTGATGGATCAGCGCTTTAATATCCTTAAATGCTTTACGATAACCAGGTTGATCAATCAGGTTCGTCATTGGCGGCGGGCATTCACTTTCTGGAATATTTCCACTTTCAGCGACCATTGCCAATAGGCGACGACCATGACAACGAATCTCCTGCCCGCTTAGCCCTAACGCACCCAACTCTGCCAAAGAAGTTGGCATGTAACGCGCTACCTGCCATAGGTTTTCTTCACGAATGACGAAGTTCACGGCTAAATCGCGTTCTCTGGCCTGACTCAAACGCCATGCGGCCAGTTTTTTCAAACACGCAAGCTGTTGGGGACGTAATTGACAGATATTGCCTATCTGTTTATAAGCACATTCCGGCGCCAATATCTCTTTACGGCGTCGACAGATAAGTTGACACTCACCCGTCGCAGCCTCCATATATCCAGCCTGCTCTGTTGCAGTCATTAGGATATCCGCTAAAGGCAACAGATAATAAACATCCGCGGCTGCATATTCGCACTGTTTTTCACTTAACGGACGGGCAAGCCAATCAGTGCGGGATTCGCTTTTATCCAGCTCGACATGGATATATTCAGCCACCAGCGCGGCAAAGCCACATGAAAGCGGGTGCCCAATAAAAGCCGCCAAGACCTGAGTGTCAATCATCGGTTCCGGCAAGCATTGAAAAGCATTCAGAAAAACTTCCAAATCTTCACTGCCTGCATGTAACAGCTTCAATATTTGAGGATGAGTAATTAACTCACGGAAAGGTTGCCAGTTGGTGATATTAAGTGGATCAATCAGAGAAAGTTGTTCGCCATCATACAGTTGTATCAAACCTAATTGTGGGTAATACGTCCGTGTGCGTACAAATTCAGTATCCAATGCTACTTTTGAGTATTTTTTTGCCCCTTCGCAAACTTGCTGCAACTGAGCATCTGTGGTGATCAACTGATAATTCAAAACATAGTTCTCTTAGCCATTCATGGAATAAGCACGACAACGCCGGCTAATACCGGCGTTGTCGTGCTTATCAATATTATGAAGAGGAGCTCAGGCTATAGCTACATTCCTGACCTTTTCCTCTTCATCACGCAGTTCCCTACGAAGAATTTTACCTACATTAGACTTAGGTAATTCATCCCGGAACTCAATGATCTTTGGTACTTTATACCCTGTTAGATAACGACGACAATGGGTTTTAAGTTCATCCTCGGTCAAACTAGGATCTATCCGAACCACAAATACTTTGACAGTTTCACCGGAACTTTCGCTTGATACCCCTATTGCTGCTGACTCTAGCACTTTAGGGTGAGCTGATACAACATCTTCAACTTCATTAGGATACACATTGAAACCAGAAACCAAAATCATATCTTTTTTACGATCGACGATACGAATGAAACCTTGTTCATTAATATTCGCAATATCACCCGTTGCTACCCAACCATCTTTCAACACTTCTTCTGTTGCATCAGGACGATTCCAATAACCAACCATCACCTGTGGGCCACGTATCCACAATTCTCCCTGCTGGCCCATCTCTACCTCATTACCATCATCACCCATAAGTTTGATTTCCGTTGAAGAGACCGGGAAACCAATACTGCCAGTGTAATGTTTCGAATTATAAGGATTACAGGAAACCAAAGGTGAACATTCTGTCAGACCATAACCTTCAAGCAGATTGGTGCCTGTCACTTTTGCCCATTTCTCAGCAACCGCTTTCTGTACCGGCATACCACCACCAACAACCAGACGCAGTGTAGAAAAATCAAGCTTCTTAAATTCTTCATTATTCAACCAAGCATTGAACAATGTATTTACCCCGGTGACAGAAGTGAACGGATAACGACCTAATTCTTTAGCTGTACCCGTAATATCACGCGGGTTAGTGATCAGAAGATTGCACCCACCCAAGTAAATAAGTAACAAGCAATTTACCATTAACGCAAATATGTGATAAAGAGGCAACGCCGTAACAATCAGCTCTTGGCCTACACGTAATAATGGAGAATAAACCGCTTTTGCCTGTTCAAGATTTGCCAAAATATTACGGTGAGTCAGCATAGCCCCCTTAGCTACGCCAGTGGTGCCACCAGTATATTGCAGAAAAGCCAAATCATTACCGTTAATTTCTGGTTTTACATATTGCATGCGATAACCTTTCTGTATCGCACAACGAAATGAAATGGCATCAGGCAGATTATACTTCGGTACCAGCCGTTTAACATATTTCACCGCAAAATCAACCAACGTACCTTTAGGACGAGATAGTTGGTCCCCCATACGCGTCAAAATAACATGCTTAACTTTAGTATTAAAAACGATCTTTTCCAATGTATGGGCAAAATTGGAGACGATCACAATAGCGGAAGTGCCGCTGTCATTAAGCTGATGTTCAAGCTCACGTGGCGTATACAGCGGGTTGACATTTACGACAATCATACCTGCACGTAGAACACCAAACAGTGCAACGGGATATTGCAGCAGGTTTGGCATCATCAGCGCAACGCGATCTCCTTTACTTAATCCCAAACCATTTTGCAAATATGCTGCAAATGCCCGACTACGCTCTTCCAACTTACGAAAGGTCATAATCTCACCCATATTGATAAATGCAGGTTGATCCGCATAGTGCGCTACGGCATTTTCAAACATCTCAACCAATGATGCATAACGATCCGGGTCAATTTCCGCAGGAACATCCGCCGGATAATGTTTTAGCCAGACTTTCTCCAAGGTAGTACTCCTGAAATTTTAATTGCTATGTTATCACTCGCCTAATAAATAACGCACGCTTTGATTTAACAAATTATTAACTCAGCGTACCAGTTTAAAAAAGAAACATTGTTCAGGTTGAGATACACATCACTAATTTCACGTTAATCCTGATACATAAAAACAAAGAGAACTGTGTTGTCTGTAAATTATTTTTATTTATCAGTATATTATTGCAAAAGTTAATATTTAACTTTGTAGCTATTGATTATACATTGACCTACTTATTTTTTGCTTAAGATAGCATTTTTGAAATAGCATTTATTGCTTTCGTCTATTCCAATGCATTATTAAAAAACCAATGGTAATAAAAAATTATTATAAATAACATTACGGTCAGAAGAGCAACCTATAAAGATAGTGCTACTATCAGCGACATAGAGCGCCAAGCTGTGTCCCTTTTTCCAGAAGAACTCTTACCAAAAGTACTCGGTGATCAAACCCTACCCGCGTATGAAATTGACTATTCCTAATGAACTACAGAAAATTCTAGTAGAAGAGATGACTGCGGGTTTGGGCACAAGAATTGCGATGAAATTAACGATCAATCCAAATATATACCCTATGGATTTCAAGATGCATCGCGACGGCCAGGGAGCGAATCCCCGGGAGCATAGAGAACTATGTGACCGGGGTGAGTGAGTGCAGCCAACAAAGAGGCAACTTGAAAGATGACGGGTATAGATAGGAAATAACAGATGAATTACCGCCACATATTATTGCGGCGGCTCAAACTGGAAAGAAAGTTACAATGTCACAAAGTGTATATCAACAATCCCGATTGAAATAACTCTATCTGGTCAAAATAGTCTCAACCGGTGTGGGGTCGGGGTAATACCAATTCCATCCCCAACCTGAATAATATGGATAGCCATAATAATTCCAAGGCCCCGGACCATAAGGCATTAATACTCGCTGAACAACTTTCCAGCGTTGATAACCCATTGCATTAATCACAACATAAGCGTAATCCGCACAACCAATTTTTCCCTTTTTTAATCCCACTATCGGACCTACGACAGTGACGTAATTTCCTTTAAAATCGTCAGGATCAAGGAAATCATTAACATAAACATAGATACGGCCAAGGGAAGGCTCATCTAATTCTGGACTGGCATCCGATGCTAATGGCAATGACGATATTTCCAGACGAGTACGGTGATTTTCATTTACTACATCAAGTACCTTGCCGCCGAATCGCCCTTCCTGCCCGATAAACAGCTCAGGCGTACTCTTAACAGAAAGCAGATCTTGAACAGGCGTTGGTGACGTTCCTTTTATTGAATCAGGAACGGTGATACAGCCTGTAAGCATTACAGCGCCTAATAAGATTAGCGCGTTAATACTCGTCCGGTAGTTTATTACTCTTAACATAACCACCTTCTCCTGAAAATTGTCCCAATCATGATGCTTAAAATAACTCTGTCTATTATTTGATACTTTCTTTTACTACAAGTTTCATCAATAGATACTTAACGGCCCGGTAATTTTTTCCAAGTAACTTCATTACGCAAGTATACCGGTTCAGCATGTTCTACGGCCGTCACCTCACCGTTTTGCCACATCTGTATTGCCAGAGGTAACATATCTTCAGCATGAGGTAATGTGATACTACTATCAGTTAGCGTCAAATGACTTGTCATCAACTGAGGATAAGCCTGCCAGCCAGTACCAGCAGCCACCCAATCGCCACTTAATGAAGCCATGAATGCCTGTACCTGTTCCGGTTTCAACACTGCTTCTGTTTCACTTCCTTGCCATTCACCTTGCTGATTACGGATATATTGCCCCCAGTAAACTTCTCCCATCCGGGCATCAATGGCGGTTAATACCTGAGTTGCACCTAGCAGACGAAAAACACCTTGAGCCATTGCATTGAGCGTTGACACACCAATCACCGGCAGTTCAGCCCCCAGTGCCAAGCCCTGAGCAATACCAACACCAATACGTACACCGGTAAAACTACCCGGTCCACGGCCAAAAGCTAAAGCGTCAAGCTGTTGTAAACTCATCCCCGCTTCTGCCAGAACAGATTGAACCATAGGTAAAATACGTTGCGTGTGTTCACGTGGAGAAATTTCAAACTGTGCCAAAACGGCACCATCATTCCAAAGAGCAACAGAACAGGCTTCCGTTGCAGTATCAATAGCCAGAATTCGTACAGGCATGCCTTAAGCACCTCGGCAAGAAATATATACCCGTCATCTTTCAAGTTGCCTCTTTGTTGGCGGCACTCGCTCACCCCGGTCACATAGTTACCTATGCTCCCGGGGATTCGCTCCCTTGCCGTCGCGATGCATCTTGAAATCCATAGGGTATAATCCAAAATTAAGGTGCTATTTTATCATAACCCAGTCGATTTTACCCAGATTGCCGGGCTTGCAAGAAAGCGACCGCTTTCGTTAAATCTCGGGTTCGTGGTGAAGGTGGTAAACTATTCAAAAACACCTCACCATATGGACGCATAACTAAACGATTATCACAAATGACAACAACACCATAATCATCAATATCACGAATAAGCCGCCCGACACCCTGTTTCAGACTAATCACCGCATCCGGCAACTGAACTTCATTAAATGCATCACCACCTCTAAGTTGGCAATCTTCAATACGGGCTTTTAGCAGTGGATCATCCGGTGCCGTAAAGGGCAATTTATCGATAATGACACAGGAAAGCACCTCGCCGCGCACATCGACACCTTCCCAAAAACTGCTGGTTGCCACCAATAAAGCGTTGCCGGCGGCAATAAATTGCGAAAGTAGCTGACCTTTGCTGGTTTCACCTTGAACCAAAACCGGCAATGTCATGTTGGCACGGAACGATTCAGCCAGACTTCGCATCATCTGGTGTGAAGTACATAAAAAGAAACATCGACCTTTATTAGCTTCAATGAGTGGCTTGAGCATCTCTGCCAACCATTTTGCACTACCAAGCTGATTTGGTGATGGTAGATGACGGGGAACACAAAGTAGTGTCTGACTTTGATAATCAAATGGACTTGGCAGTAATAACGTTTTCGCCTCTTTTAAACCTAGTCGTTCAGTGAAATGGGAAAGTTGCTCGTTAACAGAGAGTGTCGCTGAGGTAAACACCCAACAACCAGATTGCTCATTAATTATCTCACTAAATTTGTCGGCAACAGACAGCGGTGTGAGTGCTAAAAGAAAATAACGACCATAACTTTCAAACCAATAGCTATAACCGGGAATAGTCACCTCTTTCAAGCGCTTAAGACGATTACGATAAATTGTTGCCCTTTCAAATGCCGCATCCAACATGACTGAACGCCCTAAAGATAATTTTATCACGTCATAACAAAGCTCAAGCGCATCATCAAGCAATACTAATGCTCGCTGGACTTGCGGATTTTGCAATAACTCCCGCAAATTACCCCGATAACCATTCTCTCCCAACGCTAGCCGGAAATCTTGTGTACTCTGACTCAGACGATCTGCGCTCTTTTGTAATTGAACTTGATCTCGAACTTCCGTGCGATACGCCATAGTGATATCTCTTGAGAGATCCATCAGTTGGCGGCTACTTAATTGCTGACCAAAATATTGACTAGCAATATCAGGGACTTGATGTGCCTCATCAAATATCTTGACTTCTGCTTGCGGGATCAACTCACCAAATCCCGTTTCTTTCACCACCATATCCGCCATAAACAGATGATGGTTAACAACGATAACATCTGCCTCCATTGCCCGACGGCGGGCTTTGAGTACAAAGCATTCCTGATAACGTGGGCAATCACTGCCAAGGCAGTTATCGTTCGTACTGGTGACCAACGGCCAAACCTGGCTATCTTCCGCCACTTGGTGACAAGTACTGACATCACCCTCTTCAGTTTGTGACGACCAGCCTCTTAGCCGAACAATATCTGACAGAATTTCTGCTTCCAATTGCCCGCCCCCAAAAGAGTGCTGTTCCAACCGTTCCAAGCACAGATAATTCGCGCGACCTTTCAACAACGCCAATTTACCGGTGAAATTAATTGCTTCAGCGACTGTCGGTAAATCACGATTATAGAGCTGATCCTGTAATGCCTTAGAACCGGTGGAAATGATAACTTTCTGCCCAGAACGCAACGCGGGTGCTAAATAGGCAAATGTCTTACCTGTTCCCGTGCCTGCTTCTACAACCAATTGTTGATGGTTTTTAATCGCACACTCAATAGCCACTGCCATTTCTCTTTGAGCATCACGGGGTTTAAAACCTGTTATTGCTTTAGCAAGGGCACCATTTTTCGCAAAATCGTCTGACACAAACCGTCTCTTTCAATAGAATGGATGGAGATTATGCCAATAGTATGTTCTGATCACCACCCAAAATCAGGCAGATAGTTATTCACAGGAAGAAGTATCCATGACAATTGAACGTATTTATCCACAGGATCGCTGGTCTGAAGCGGTAGTTTACAATAAAACCATTTACTACACTGCCGTACCGGAAAATCTGGATGGTGATATTACTGAGCAAACAGCGAATACGTTGGCCGCTATTGATACCATGTTACAGCGTCTCGGTTCTGATAAAAGCAAAATTATTGACGCTACTATTTTTCTGGCTGATGGAAAAGAGTTTGCTGGCATGAATGCCGCCTGGGATGCATGGGTTGTTGCAGGAAGCGCACCTGTACGCTGCACAGTTGAAGCTAAGCTAATGAATCCCAAATACAAAGTCGAGATAAAAGTTATCGCAGGTATTTAATATTAATTTGGGATATTCTCTATCGCCTACATTTATATTTTAATTATATGGAGGTTATTCAGAATATCCCAATATACCCGTTATCTTTCAAGTTGCCTCTTTGTTGGCTGCACTCACTCACCCCGGTCACATAGTTATCTATGCTCCCGGGGATTCGCTCCCTTGCCGCCGCGATGCACCTTGAAATCCATAGGGTATAGGTGTTATTAATATAGGTAAGATATGATTTCCCCTGTTAATTTAGTTGCAATAACATTTTAAAATAAAATATTAATCGATATTTTCATGAACTACATTATCCATTGTTCCAAGTGGAATATTAATACCCAACATTTCTAACCTTCCTCCTATGCCTTTGCCTTGAACTATAAGATGACCATTATAATGATCATCTAATGTTGACATTCTTATTTTGATAAACCATGATAATGACTATTATAGTGGTCATTAAGACCATCAATGACCATTATAATGGTCATAAGGAGGGAATATGTTAAAACATAGAGCCTATTCAAAATTCTCTAAAGAAGCAGTCATGTTACTCGGAGAACAAATCAAGTTAGGTAGAAAACGGCGCCATTGGTCAGAAAAGAATTTGGCAGAACGTGCTGGTATATCCAGAACCACACTGCAAAAAATTGAAAGCGGAGATATGGGTTGCTCTATAGGATTAGCATTTGAGCTAGCTAACCTTGTAGGTATCAACTTGTTTGACAGCGATAAGCTTCCTATCTCAGCACGTATAAAACAAACGAGAGATAAGCTAGTTTTGTTACCACAACGTATTCAGGAAAAAGAGAGAGAAGTGTACGATGATTTCTAACAACAAAGAAGCTTATGTCTGGATATGGTTACCAGAACAAACTGAGCCAGTGGTGGCTGGCCGCCTAGAAGAATTTAATGGCCGCATTTTATTTAACTATGGTAAAAGTTTGGAAACTGCGCATAATTTTAATATTTCAGAGAAAAAAGCAAAAGAAATCTTTAATAAACAAATATCAATAATCCAAGATAATTGGAACAGTATCTGTGAAGAAGCTGAATTAAGTGAAATAGATAAAAAGTTGCTCTAGCATAGACAATTTTTAAATCCATTTTCTATAGCTTTTTGAGAATTTTAAGAGCCTGTATACCCTATGGATTTCAAGTTGCATCGCGGCGGCAAGGGAACGAATCCCCGGGAGCATAGATAACGATGTGACCGGGGTGAGTGAGTGCAGCCAACAAAGAGGCAGCTTGAAAGATGACGGGTATATATAAACTTATTATAAATCAATCTTACAGGCCAAAACACCTACTTTAGTAATGGCCCATTTTAGGAATAATTTTAAATTAGACTATTTTTAATTCGTAGATAAACCTTCGATGACTAAGTGTAATAAAATAATTTCCAATATTACTTATCACAAATCGCATTAATTTCATCTGGCAGAGTTAACTCACCAAATGGACTTTCTATTTATTTACCTTTTCAATGTTGAATTATACTTATGCGTCGTCCATACTTTCTAATAAGCACATCAGTGTCTGGTCACTGTTTAGTGAATATAAACATGGCCTAATCTTCAATAACTTTTATCACTTGGTATGGAGCATGTTATGGATGTTTGTTCAGGTTGTCATGATTCCCTTCATGATTCCGTTGTTGCGGAAGTAGAAGGCAAGATCTATAAAAGTTGCCCATGTTGTTCCGCCTCAATGGGTCAACATGTTTTTTATCACTATGAAGACTTTGGTATGAGGGATATGGGTGATGGCCGCTATATTGTTCAATCTTGGTGTCCTGGTTGTCGAGTAAAAGATGGTCATAAACCAGACGTCTGTTTTACCTGCTAAAAGTCACTTATATACCCTATGGATTTCAAGATGCATCGCGACGGCAAGGGAGCGAATCCCCGGAAGCATAGATAACTATGTGACCGGGGTGAGTGAGTGCAGCCAACAAAGAGGCAACTTGAAAGATAACGGGTATATTCGTATCTGCTGGTTATTATGCAAAATAGTTGCTAGTTGCATGCCAGCAAATAATATAAGAAATAAACAATAAAATTCGTTAGTTAAAAACCTGAACGCCAATAACGCATCTTTGTCCTGACTTTAAAAATTAATATGGCCTAAGCCATCTTGATCATCATTACACCCAACAGCAACAAGGCAATTCCACCCCAACCTTTACAATTCAAACGCTGATTAAACATAATCCAGCCAGCAGCAACTGTCGCGATAATACCGAAAGCACCCCATAAGGCATAAGCAACGGAAAGCTCAATTCCCTTCACTGCCTGAGCAAGCGCACTGAACGCCCCAAGAACAGTAATAAGCGAAAGAATACCCATCCAAGGACGTCTAAAACCATCAGAAATTTTCAGTAAAATATTCGCTAAAATATCCAACGCTATAGCAAGGAATAAGAACGCCGCATGCCACCATTCAAATTGTTGCAACATGTTATGCCTCCTTTATTTTACCGTTTTTGGTTGTTGCGACACTGACAGCCTTATTTGCCATCTGCTTCACTACCTCTGCCGATTTTTTGACTGCGGCTTTTCTAGTACCAGATTTAATCAACATAATCCCTGTTATCAGCAGAACCAATCCCCCTACTTTCATCAATGACAGTGATTCATCAAACCACATGACACTAAAAACAGTAATAAATAGAATACCAACCCCTTCCCACAAAGCATACGCAACGCCCAGTGCCACTTTTTTCACCGCCATTGCCAACAAGATATAGGATGTGGCGATCATGATGTACATAACGGCCATGCCAACTACACCACCGGAAACGCTGGCATGTTTCATCGATAAGGTACCGATAACTTCGGTAATAATTGCCATTGCAAGGAACAACCAATAAATCATTTTCTTTCTCCCGACCACGCAAATACGCACGTCAAGACGCAGCTATAAATAACCTAAACCCACCCATATATAAGATGAGAAATAATAACCTGCGTTTTTGACGAAACAGAAATACCGGTTGAAAACCGGTTAACAGGAGTCAGACGCTATAATGAACTGCACCAGTAATGCTCACTGGATAAAATGGCAGAAAGGAAAAGCATGTGAGTGGAACTTTGAAACTTGACGCTTTTGGCGCTGTTCATGATATTTCATTCCTTCATCGCACCGATATTCTGCGCGATATACTAAGAATCCTCATAAATAAATAGTGTTAATTTTCTTAGTACTTCTACCATATAAGATAATAGAAAGCAACCACCAAATCTCATTTATTTTTTTATCTGATAAACAACGTTGAATAGAAAAACAGAATTGATATTAATATAAGCTGATACCTTCACGATATAACCCAAGCCGCTTATAGCGCGGCTTGAGCTTCAACAGAAAGGTTTGTCAATTATTCAAATTCATTCCACGAACGACCATCGCGGGTGATCATAGCAACAGAAGCAACCGGCCCCCACGTTCCCGCCTGATAAGGCTTAGGCGCATCATTATCCGCCGCCCATGCATTCATAATAGAATCAACCCATTTCCACGCTTCTTCCACTTCATCACGACGAACGAATAGCGCCTGAATACCCCGCATAGCCTCCAGCAGTAACCTCTCATAAGCATCCGCCAATGGAATATGGTTAAACGTTTCAGAAAAACTCAGATCCAGCTTAGTGGTTTGCAGGCGATGCTTGTGTTCCAGTCCTGGGGCTTTGTTCAGCACTTCAATATCAATACCTTCATCCGGTTGCAGACGAATCGTTAGCTTGTTCTGCGGTAGTTGTTGATAAGATTCAGAGAACAAATTCAGCGCGGGCTTTTTAAAATAAACTACCACCTCAGAACATTTCGTTGGTAGACGTTTACCGGTTCTCAGATAGAAAGGAACCCCGGCCCAACGCCAGTCATCAATATCGACACGGATAGAGACAAAAGTTTCCGTCCGGCTGGACTGGTTCGCCCCCTCTTCTTCCAGATACCCAGGTACCTTATGCCCCTGAACAAAACCGGCAGTGTATTGACCTCGTACCGTCTTCTCCCGCACATTCGTGTGATCAATACGGCGCAGAGAACGCAATACTTTTACTTTTTCATCACGGATACGGTCTGTCGTCAGATCTGCCGGAGGAGACATAGCAATCATGGTCAATATTTGCAACAGGTGATTCTGAATCATATCGCGCATCTGTCCGGCTTGGTCAAAATAACCCCAACGGCCTTCAATACCGACTTCTTCAGCTACCGTAATTTGTACATGATCAATTGTCCGGTTATCCCAATTATTCACAAACAGGGAATTGGCAAACCGCAGCGCCAACAGATTCAATACGGTTTCTTTACCCAGATAATGATCAATGCGATAAACCTGACGCTCATTGAAATATTTTGCCACTTCATCATTAATGGCTTTGGATGATTCAAGATCGACCCCTAAAGGCTTTTCCATCACAACTCGATTTGGCTCTTTATTTAGCCCTGCAAGGCCCAACCCGTGACAAACCGAACCAAAAGTACTTGGTGGCATCGCAAAATAATGGATTGCAGGCCGATTCTCCTGCTTAAGAATTGCCTTCAATTTGGCAAAGTCTTCCCTTTGATTAACATCCAGATTGCAGAACGCCAAACGCTCACTCAATGTCTTCCATAATTCTGAATCTAATTTTTCTGGCAAGAATGTATTTAAAGCTTCTTCAACAACCTTGGTATAAGCTGTTTTATCCCAATCAGCCCGGCCAACACCAATAATCCGGGTTTCTGGGTGAATATAACCCGCTTTCTCAAGCTGATAAAGGGAAGGCAATAATTTCCGGCGTGCCAAATCCCCTTTAGCGCCAAAAATGACTAAATCACAAGCCTGAGCTGTAGAAGTAACCGCCATATGTCTCTCCTCGTTGCGGGATATTGTAATTTTGTTACAGCATTAACCAGTAATGTACTCTTTTGACCATGGCGCGTAAACAGCGATAACGAATAACCATCACCTTATGTTAACAATGTGTTTTATCTATGATAAAGATGTGATAAATTTATGTAATTTTGCAACGTTTATGAAAGATAATTACCAATGTGAAAGTTAGACACTTGTCATACTTTTATGAAAAACATTAAATTATTGTAACTTCCTACTGCCAGCTTCAATTTGCTAATAGTATATTTTCATAAAATTTATATAGATTTCTTCTCTGAATGAAATCGTCAAAACCACAGGTAACTGCGTTTTATGAATACACTGGAACGGGTCCAAAACAGTATCGAATTTTTGAGTAAGTCAGAAAAAAAAGTGGCGCAGACAATCCTGGCTTCACCACAAACTGCGATTCATGCCAGTATCGCAACACTGGCAAAAATGGCAGAAGTCAGTGAACCCACGGTTAACCGTTTTTGCCGCCGTCTGGATACTAAAGGTTTTCCCGATTTCAAACTCCATCTAGCCCAAAGTCTTGCCAATGGTACGCCTTATGTAAATCGCAATGTTGAAGAGAGCGATACAGTTAGTGCCTACACCAATAAGATATTTGAATCGGTAATGGCAACTCTGGATACCGTCAAAAACAATTTGGATATTACAGCCATTAACCGAGCTGTTGATTTACTGACTCAAGCCCGGAAAATCTCATTTTTTGGCTTGGGGGCTTCTGCGGCCGTCGCCCATGACGCAATGAATAAATTTTTCCGGTTCAATATTCCCGTTATCTATTTTGATGACATTGTGATGCAACGGATGAGCTGTATTAACAGTGCCGAAGGTGATGTCGTCGTACTCATCTCCCATACCGGCAGAACTAAAAGTTTGGTTGAAGCAGCACAACTTGCGCGAGAAAATGATGCGACAGTTATCGCAATTACCTCCCAAGATTCTCCCCTCGCCCACGAAGCAACGCTCGCCATTCTTCTGGACGTCCCGGAAGATACAGATATTTATATGCCAATGGTCTCAAGAATCGCTCAATTAACTGTTATTGATGTTTTAGCTACGGGTTTTACCCTGCGCCGTGGTTCAAAATTCAGAGATAACTTGAAAAGAGTCAAAGAAGCGCTACGAAATTCACGCTTTGATAAAATTGACTTTCCCCCGACCTGAAAATAGTCCTCTCTCTATTAGGCTGACTCGCAATAATTGCGTAGTCAGCGATCGTTTATAGCCCATTGAGCATTGATAAATAATCTTCACTAGCCAAGTGAAGCGAGAAATTACATAATTATATCAAGAAAATCCTATGTTATTTAGTTAACCTGAGCTTCGCTTAAGAAGGGAACTAAGTGCCTGAGGCACGATTAAAGTTTTTGATAAAGAAAACACGATCATGGAGAACCTCAGGCATGAATAATTTAGATGAAATTTATTGTGAAATCGACGATTTTTGACTTGTCATTTATACTTTACAACATACCCATCCTGGAGTTTCCCCTCTTCCAATTCCAAGTATTGCCAGATTTCAGTAAATGTGACTACCACTTTCCATCATTGCCAGAACTTCCAAGACACTATTAGATTATCGATAAACCGGGAACAAATCGTGATAGGATAGAAATGCGGCAACGGTCATATCAGGATGTGTTGATACGAGTCACAAAAAGCCCCACGATAGTCGCTTACGGCCTTGCCACAGAGGTAAACCACAAAAGTAATCTATAAACAGCCTTGATAGTTGGATTGCCGAAGAGGTTTTTTTACTCGTTTTATAGGATAATTAATAGATTATTGATTATTTTTATATCACAAATACCCATACTCACAGGTCAACGGAGTAAAATATGTCCAGACGGCTCAGAAGAACGAAGATTGTTACTACACTTGGCCCGGCTACCGACCGCGATAATAATCTTGAAAAGATTATTGCTGCGGGTGCAAACGTAGTCCGCCTTAACTTTTCCCACGGTACCGCCGAAGATCATCTCCAGCGCGCCAACAAAATCCGCGAGATCGCAGCCCGCCTGGGGTGCCATGTTGCCATTCTTGGCGATCTTCAAGGACCTAAAATTCGCGTATCAACGTTTAAAGAGGGCAAAATTTTCCTGAATGTCGGAGATAAATTTCTGCTTGATGCCAATCTTGGTAAAGGCGAAGGCGATAAGGAGAAAGTCGGTATCGATTACAAAGGATTACCCACGGATGTTGTACCGGGTGACATTTTGTTGCTGGATGATGGCCGTGTTCAACTGAAAGTATTAACAGTTCAGGGCATGAAAGTATTCACTGAAGTGACAGTGGGTGGCCCGCTATCCAACAATAAGGGCATCAACAAACTGGGCGGTGGATTATCCGCTGAAGCCCTGACCGAAAAAGATAAAGAAGACATTATTACGGCGGCCAGAATTGGCGTTGATTACCTTGCTATCTCTTTCCCCCGCACCGGTGAAGATCTTAACTATGCTCGCCGCCTGGCGCGAGACGCGGGCTGTGAAACGCAGATCGTGGCAAAAGTTGAACGCGCAGAGGCCGTTAGCAGCGATAAAACCATTGATGAAATCATTCTGGCTTCTGATGTCGTCATGGTCGCCCGTGGTGACCTTGGCGTAGAAATCGGTGATCCAGAGTTAGTTGGTGTTCAGAAAAAACTCATTCGCCGGGCCCGCCAACTGAATCGTGTAGTGATTACCGCGACCCAGATGATGGAATCGATGATCACCAACCCAATGCCTACCCGTGCAGAAGTGATGGATGTGGCAAACGCCGTTCTTGACGGCACTGACGCCGTGATGCTCTCCGCTGAAACCGCTGCGGGCCAATACCCTGCCGAAACGGTTGCCGCAATGGCGCGAGTCTGTCTCGGAGCAGAAAAAATGCCCGGACTCAACGTATCGAAACATCGGCTAGACACAATTTTTGACAGTATCGAAGAAGCCATTGCGATGTCTACCATGTACGCAGCAAACCACCTAAATGGGGTTAAAGCCATTATTGCAATGACCGAATCAGGTCGCACCACTCGTATCATGTCTCGCATTAGTTCTGGTCTCCCCATATTCTCTATGTCTCGTCATGAAAAAACCTTAAACCAAACGGCTCTTTACCGTGGTGTAACACCCGTTTATTGCAGCAGTCATACTGACGGTATAACAGCAGCCAATGAAGCAGTTAATCGTCTGCGTGATAAAGGTTATTTGGTTTCCGGCGACCTTGTTCTGGTTACTCAGGGTGATCAGATGGGAACAATTGGCAGTACTAATACCTGCCGTATTCTTGAAGTGGAATAAAACTTTATTACATTTAGCGCCAAGTTTTCGACAATCAGGTTAGAATCAGAAAACTGGCGCACTTTTATTTGAAATCCATAGGGTATAAATCCTTTACCTCAAAAGAATAATTTTAATCTTCTCTAATGTTTTATTATGGAAATATTTCAATTAGATATTATAAAAATATGATGTTAAATTTATTCTTAAAATATTCACCTTAAACATAGCAATAAGAATAAGTTAAATAAATTCTCATTGCCAAAAATTTCTATTTTATTAAAGTCATAGCTGTCCGACATACCAAAAATCGGGACTTACCTCTGCCAAATGATGTCATAAAAAACAACAAAGAATATTGACAATCATTTAATATAGTACTATTAATTAAATACTGATATCAGCATTTTCCATATGGAAATACAATATTTCCTAATAATATATACCCAATGGATTTCAAGATGGATCGCGACGGCAAGGGAGCGAATCCCCGGGAGCATAGATAACGATGTGACCGGGGTGAATGAGTGCAGCCAACAAAGAGGCAATTTGAAAGATAACGGGTATATCTCTATTAGAAGGAAATAGCAGGTTAACTAATTAACCATCTAAAAATAAAGTGGAGATTATCATGCATAATACCTCAACCTATAAAACTCAAGAAGCACTAAATTCCCTTGCTGCATCATTCAAAGAGACCGAACTCTCAATTACTGAAAAAGCACTGAAAGAATTAAGCAGTAAACCAAAGGTCCCTGAGATCACCGCCTGGAACTGGTCAAAGAGCTTCCAAGAGATTTAAAACCTATCCTATCAGGTTATTTTATTTTCCTGAAAAAAAATACCTATTAGGATAAATACTGCATCCGTTCAATTAAAAATTTTTTGAACCTTGACCATAGGGTAATCGTATGAATTTTTTGGGATTACCCTAAATAATTTCATTATGTGAATATAATAATTTTAACAATATAGATAACTGATTTCACCTCCGAAGAAAATTTTGTCTTTTTCGAAAAGAGACAATATACTCATTGGATTAAATTTTTTCATCTCTACATATAAATATAATAGATTTCAGTAACTCAAAAGTGTAAAAATATGAGAAAAAACACATATTGACAGAAAAAAACACTTTAATTGGATCTTCATGTAAGTTATGTGGAATACTCAAAGGCAAGGATATCGGTATCTAAACACGGTACCTCAACATTTATATTAAAACTTGTCCCTATACCCTATAGATTTCAAGATGGATCGAGACGGCAAGGGAGCGAATCCCCGGGAGCATAGATAACGATGTGACCGGGGTGAGTGAGTGTAGCCAACAAAGAGGCAACTTGAAAGATGACGGGTATATACAATAAGGAATAGTAGCCACAAATGAACGCTATTAACATCTCAAAATCCATGAAGCGTTTCAATATTTCAGTATCGATACTCTCAGTGTCAATAGCGATATTAGCCATTTATTTACTCTCCACCGCCTTCTATTCAGATATGCAGGTCGATAACGACTATCAAAACAATAGCAGTTTTTACCGGGTAGAAACGACCTTTAATTTACCTAACGGAGAAAAAGTCAGATCAGCAAAATCACCCTTGCCACTCATAGACGAACTGAGAAAAGATGAGAGAATAAGCCACGTAAACTACTTTTTTAAACTTAATACGACTATTGAATTAAAGGGAAAAAAGATCACTAAAGTTCCAGTGTTTGCGGTAAATGATGAATTCCTGAATACCCTATCTCCCTTTAAGAAAGTGGATACCTCTCTGGGAGCAAATGAGATTTATATCACAGAAGAGTTCAATAACCACTATCTCGGCTTAGAAAAGCCCAAAGGAAAATCCCTCGTTTTAAACAATGAAACCTATATCATCAAAGATATTTTAGAAAGACGTCGCGATTCCAGCCTTAATATTCAAGCTATTATTGCATTTAAACCAACGCTGATTAAAGATTACAATAAAGAACTATTCAATTGGTATGATACCCAGGCTTATGTTTTTATAAAATTTGCTAATGAAAAGGCAATATCTAATCTCAATGCACTACTCAAGCATATTATTGAAACCAAAGCGCCCAATCTTCCAGGCGCGCCATTTACTGCCAGTGAATTTATTCATCTATCACTAAAAAAATTAAAAGATATGCATTATCAAGATGGATTACCTGATGAAATATCTATTGGTTTATCAAAGGAAATAATCTATAGTTCATATATTGCATTCGCGTTTATCTTATTTTCGGCACTCACCAACTACTATAATTTAACTTCTGCGGATTCAGCAGAAAAAAGGGATATCTATCAGTTAAAGAAAGCATTAGGTGCTTCAACTTTCAATATTATAAAAGATTCATTACCTTCTATGCTGATAAGAATCATATTCTCTACCCTTATATTCTTATTGCTTATTATCACAATATTCAATACATCACATTATATCAAAAATATATTTTCCCTATTAGAAATAAAGAGTTTAATATATCTGGGGATATTCTCTATTTTTATCACTTTTATTTTTATTTCATCAATACATTTTTCATTCTCATTACGTTTCTATATTTATCAAAGAAATAGAAAAATGGATATGAGATATGAATCAACACTTGCCTCTTGGTTTAGAAAATCATCATTAGCTATTCAATTACTTGTTTCTGGAGTGTCTATTTATTTAGTCACTGGATTAGCAAATCAATATATTCACCTTGTTGATTTACATACGCCGTATGATAATACCAAGACAATATCGGTAGCAATTAATAACGATAATAGCAAGAAATTAGCGATTAATGAATTAAGCTATAATCTTATCAACCAATACAATACATCAAACATAACCCTAAGTAACTGGCGACCATTTGACATGTCAAGGGAAAATATCACTGTTTACTATTCCGGCCAACAAAACAAGAATAACTATATTTCGTCTAATGTTATTACCGCGGACGAGAATTTTACTAATGTATGGAAAATGAAAATCTTAGCCGGCGGAAATAATCGAGTATATCAAAGTGATAATGCCAATATAGTCAATGCATTAGTCACAAAAGAATTTTTAAAACAGAATGTCATCACTCAATACGATGATATTTTTAATAATTACTATTGGTACATAATGGAGGATAAAAAGATCCAAATTAGATTTATTCAGATTATAGATGATTTTAATTTAGGCGCGGTAGATGAACCTTTTAGACCCATCATTGTTTTCATAAAAAAAGATCACAGCAAATATGCCTCGCTGAATCTAAATGATATTAGTCACCTTGCTCCGGTACTCAAAAAATTATCAGAACAGGGTTTTGATAAAAATGAAATTGATTTAACCAGTGATTTATTTTATGCTTATTATGATAACTATTTAAAAGTAATAAAATTATCATCGGCTGTCGCTATATTTTCCATCCTATTATTAATCATTGCCTGTTTTACTACCAGTATGACCGACTTTAACTCTATGAAAAAAGAATTAAGTATAATGGAGTCCATTGGTGGTTCCATTTATACAAACCTTACTCACTTTTTATCGAAAAGCGTCATCCCTATCATCGCATCAATTTTCGTAGCATATCTATTGGGAAGAACAATTTTAGTTTATCTACTCAATGAATATAGCGTAATTTACACTGACTCTTTTGTATACAGTGCTCTCGCGCTATCTGCTACAATGATATTCACCGTTATTATCATGATCACTACCTATTTGGTGAATTATAGAAAACTCTCTGCTACTAAATTTTTGTGAGATTAATCATGGATATAGAAATTAGAAAAAAAAGAATACATAATAAGGAGAAATTATTAATTCTCATTTTCTTTATCGCTTTTATTTCATTTATCGCCTTTATTATCTATTACGTCACTTCAGCCAAAGAGGCTGTCGTCAATGAAAATGAAGTGACTCAATTTCATGTCAGCAGCAAAGTAGATAGTGATGTTCTGAAAACAAGAGCGGTTGTTGTTCCTAATAAAAGTGTATCTATCTCAACAGAGATTGGCGGAATCGTTACCGATATAATGAAAAAACCATCACAAGATGTTTTAAAGAGTGAAGAAATCGTTAAATTATCTAATTTTAATTTCACATTGAATAATTCTGCAATGTTAGCGGATGTTACAGATAAATTGAATAATTTGATCAATATCAGAATAAATTTGCAATCTGATTACAGGAATATCAATAACAGATTCTTAGAAGCCGATAAAGAGTTGAAAGAGGTAGAAGACAAGTTAAGACGATATCATGATCTTGTACACAAAAATTATGTTTCTAAAGAAACTTTGTCTGATTTAAAGATTAAAAGAGATTACTGGCACGATGTTTATTTATTTTATAAAAAATTGAAAAATGATAAAGATCGTGACATATCAAAGCAATTAAAAGAAATAGACGAATTTGTCGAAAAACAGCGAAAACTTTCTGAAATTATTGAAAATGGTTTTGAACAACTTTCAATAAAATCACCTATAGCCGGTAATATCAGTTCATTAGATTTAATTCTAGGTCAGCGCTTAAAGCCTGGTGATCAAATTGCTATTGTGGATGATTTATCAAGTTTCTATTTTGAATCAGAGATTAACGAATATTATTTAAATAAAATAACCTACCATTCATCTGCCAGCTTAATCTATAACAATGGAAAAATACCTTTGCTTGTGAAGTTAATTTCATCTGAAGTTAATAATGGAACATTCAAAGTTAGATTTGAATTGGAAGATAAGAAAGCCATTAACTTCAAACGGGGGCAATCCGTTGATGTCATCATTAAACTTAATGAAGATCGAAAAATATTCTCCATCCCCTCATCAATGGTCTTTTCTATTGATAATAAGAGCTATGTATTTGTTTACTATCCAGATAAAAAAATTGCTCAACGTATTCAAGTGTCCATCGGGCAGGATACTGGTTCCAATATTGAGATTAAAAATGGTGTTACTGAAGGACAAACGTTAGTGAGCTTTGGTAAAAATAGATTGGTTAATAATGATACCGTAAGGATTGAATAAAATGATTAGCATGATGAATGTCTGTAAATCATATAAAACGAAATTTATTCAAACAAATGTTTTGAATGAAATAAATCTCAATATAGATAAAGGTGAATTTATCTCCATAATGGGCGCATCTGGATCAGGGAAATCAACATTACTCAATGTTATTGGCATGTTTGAAACGATCGATAGCGGTCAATTCACACTGAATAATAGCAATATTTTAACAATGAAATATTCTGAAAAAATATCATTCAGACGAGAATTTATTGGTTATATTTTTCAATCATTCAATTTATTACCCAATCTAACTGTATTTGAAAATATAGAACTACCATTGAAATATAGAGGTTTTTCTAAAAAACAGAGAAAAAATAAAGTATTTGATGCAATAAGTCATTTTGGATTAGAAAACCGAGAAAATCATAAACCGGTACAATTATCTGGCGGACAACAACAACGTGTCGCTATTGCCAGAGCAATGATATCAAATCCCACTATTTTATTGGCTGATGAGCCAACGGGAAATCTGGATAGCATAAATGGTCAAAATATCTTGTCTTCACTGAAAGATCTGAATGAAAACGGCACGACTATTGTTATGGTAACTCATTCCATTGAAGCGGCTGCATTTTCTCACAGAACATTAACCATGAAGGATGGCCATTTACTTGCTTGAGCATAAATAACATGAAGGAGTTCTTTATGGACACAATAATCCCAATAAAACATTTAGATTCAGATGAATCATCGATTCTCAAGAAATCGCCTAAGATTAATTACAGACAGTTGGCTTGCAGAATTATCGGCGAAATCCCGGCTGAAAAGATATTAGATGATGATGAATTGGCTTTATATAATGAGGAGATGGGCATACACTTTAGCCCTGAAATTATTAATGCCAATAAGCTAGTCGTTGTTGTTAAAGCTACCAGGCTTTGCAATTTAAGATGTACTTATTGCCATTCCTGGGCAGAAGGAAAAGGAAATACGTTAACATTCTTCAATTTAATGCGCTCTATTCACCGTTTCCTATCTATACCCAATATAAAGCGGTTCGAATTTGTCTGGCATGGAGGTGAAGTAACTCTATTGAGTGTTAATTATTTTAAAAAACTTATCTGGTTGCAAGAACAATTTAAAAAACCAGATCAAGTCATTACCAATTCTGTACAAACCAATGCGGTCAATATTCCCGAAGATTGGCTGGTATTCCTTAAAGGGATCGGGATGGGGGTAGGTATAAGCGTTGACGGTATTCCAGAAATACACGATAGCAGGAGATTAGATTATAGAGGTAGACCAACATCTCATAAAGTTGCCGCAGGTATGAAGAAATTAAGAAGTTATGGCATCCCTTACGGTGCTCTTGTTGTTGTCGATAGAGATGTTTACGAATCAAATATAGAAAAAATGCTCTCTTATTTTTACGAAATTGGTTTAACGGATATTGAGTTTTTGAATATTGTTCCAGATAACCGTTGTCAACCCGGTGACAATCCTGGAGGAAGTTATATAACTTACCATAATTATATTAATTTCCTTTCCAAGGTTTTCCGTGTTTGGTGGAATGGTTATCAAGATAAAATCAATATTCGTCTGTTTCATGGATTTATTGACAGTATTAAATCATCTCAAAAGAAAATATCAGATTGTTATTGGGCAGGTAATTGCTCTCAGGAAATTATCACTCTGGAACCTAATGGTACTGTATCAGCATGTGACAAATATGTTGGCGCCGAGGGAAATAATTATGGTTCGATTATCGATAACGATCTTGGACATTTATTAGCTAAATCAAACACAAATAAGAATCATCTTAAAGAAGAAATGGAATCATACGAAAAAATGCATCAATGTAAATGGTTTCACTTATGTAATGGTGGATGTCCTCACGATAGAGTGACTAACAGAAAACATAATCCGAATTATAATGACTCATGTTGTGGAACCGGAGGTTTGTTAGAGACAATAAAACAAACCATAGCTGCATAAATGCTATCCTGATATTTTAAGTGCAAATATAAAATGCCTCGTCAAAATACCCCCTAACTATTGGATGCCATATCCAACATTAGGGGGACAATAAAAACTTTCAAACCGTGATAATAACTTTACATCTTTGCGACTAAAATCACAGATCTTCTCTGTTATACGGCCCAATATCACCCGCTTTCCGAGTCTTAAGCAATTTAAGTATCCAGGTGTACTGCTCAGGATTTGGTCGCACCAATTGTTCTAATTCTTCATTCATCCGACGAGCAATAAAAGCATCATCTTTGCCATCAATATCATCCATTGGTGGTCGAATATAAATATCAAGCTGGTGGGTACGGTAATTATAAACCGGAAACAGGGGCACAATAGCGGCACGACAAACCTTCATCAATCTCCCAATTGCCGGTAACGTTGCTTTATAAGTTGCAAAGAAATCGACAAATTCACTGTGCTCCTCACCATGATCTTGATCAGGCAGATAATATCCCCAGAAACCCTGGCGAACAGTGGCGATAAAAGGTTTAATTCCAGCATCACGGGAATGTAAACGACCACCAAATTGACTGCGAGCTTTATTCCACAAATAATCTGATACTGGGTTTTTTTGATGATGAAACATAGCCGCTGCTTTTTGTCCACCCGCCGTCAGCAATATCGCAGGAATATCCACAGCCCAGCCATGAGGAACCATGAAAATAACATTCTTCCCCTGCTCTTTCAGTTGAAGAATAATCTCTTCCCCATGCCACTGCGTCCGGCTTAACGTTGATTTTGTACCACGTAAACAAAGTTCAGCCAACATAACAAAAGGTTGAGGTGCGGTAGAAAACATCTTATCAATCAATGCTTCACGCTGTTGCTCCGTGAGTTCCGGCATACAGTAACACAGATTTATTCTTGCTCTACGACGTGCCCCTTTCGCAAACTTACCCGCTAGCCAGCCTATTTTAGCTAGCAGAGGATCACGCACTTTAACCGGCAGGTAAGCCAGCCCGGCCAACACACCAATGCCCAGCCATAATCCCCAGTAACGAGGATGCAGGTAAGATTTATGAAATGTCGGCACATAACCAGCTTTACTGTCTTTATCTGTCTCTTTATGCATGAGATAACTCTTTAAAACAAAACGATAATTTGCCATTTTAATACAGGGATCTATATCAACAAATGTCAACATATCTTGTTCTGCAATACAAAACGACAGCGGATGATATCAATCATCCGCTTTAAAGTCTGTTACTAATGAACAATTAAACTCAATCTAACAGAAGCTGAGGCGTTACCTCTTTTATCGTTGCCAGGAATTCTGTGCGTTCTTTACCACTCAAACCTCCAGAACGCGGTAATTTAGCCGTTAATGGGTTTACCGCCTGCTGATTGATCCAGAATTCATAATGCAAATGTGGGCCCGTAGAACGTCCAGTGCTACCGGACAACGCAATACGATCACCCCGTTTTACCTTCTGCCCTGATTTCACCAGCAGCTTTCTCAAGTGCATATAACGCGTGGTATATTGGCGGCCATGGCGAATGGCAATAAAGTTACCTGCTGCTCCGTTATATTTGGAGACAATCACCTCACCGTCACCCACCGCCAAAACAGGTGTTCCCACTGGCATGGCAAAATCCACACCTTTATGCGGCGCAACCCGACCAGTGACTGGATTCACACGCCGAGGATTAAATTGGGAAGATACCCGAAATTGCTTGGTGGTTGGAAAACGCAAAAATCCGCGCTCCAGACCGGAACCTTGACGATCATAAAAACGCCCATCTTCCGCCCGGATAGCATAATAATCTTTACCACCACTATTTAGGCGAACACCCAGTAATTGGCTCTGTTCACTGTGACCATCCAACATTTCACGGGACAGCAATACAGAGAAACGATCACCTTCATGTAATTTACGCAAATCAATTTGCCATTGCAGTGCTTTAGTGACTTCACGCGCTTCACTGCTGGTTAAGCCGGCATTTAAAGCACTGCTGGTAAAGTTACTATCAACAACGCCAACGACGACGCTGTTTTTCCACTCCCCTTTCTGAAACTCTTTTGTTTCTTTAAACAGATCGCCTTCACGGGTATAAATGCGCATTTCACGGCGGGAAACACCCCAAGTCAGCGTTTGCAAGTCACCCGCTTCATTGACTGTCCATGACAATGGCTGACCAATGTTCAGTCCCCGTAACGCTTTATGCTGACTCGCGAGTAACGCTACATCAGAAGAGTCGATACCAAATTGGGTCAGAATATTACTGAGGGTGTCACCGTCGGAGACAATATATTCATGCGGAGTTTGAGCCGTAACCTCTGAGTTCGTCTCTTCATCAGGAATACCCTCGTCCGGTAGCTGTTCACTGCTATCTGCAATAATCTCATCACTATTTACGGGAAGATTGATGGCGATGCTACCGACTGTTGTTTCTTCTTGTTCATGATGATAAGCAATAGGTTGCCACATAGTGACAACCAATGTTGCTACAGTCAGCGAACCCAACATAATTTTATGCGGTCGCGGTAACTCCTTATACACCAGAACGATAGTTTTAACTATCTGTTGCACTCATTGAATTCCTTATTACTTTAATTCAGGCAATCCGCGTACTGTTCCGACAACTGAGTTATAAATTTCATATAGCTGTCCTTATCCAATACGATGCGGCCTCCTAACGGATCTAACGTGCCCATACGCACTCCCGTATCCTTCGCCACAGCATTAATAACGGTCGGCCTGAATTGTGGCTCAGCAAAAATGCAGGTTGCTTTCTGCTCAACCAATTGTGTTCGTATATGATGTAATTTTTGTGCGCCAGGTTGTATTTCAGGATTAATCGTAAAATGTCCTAATGGCGTCAGGCCATAATGCTGCTCGAAATAGCCATAAGCATCGTGAAAAACAAAATACCCCTTACCACGCACCGGCTTAAGGATATTAGCAATATTTTTGTCAGTTTGCGCAAGCTGCGTATTGAATTTACGTAGGTTTACGTCCAGCGCTGCTTTTTTATGCGGATAACGCGCTTGTAATTGGTCATAAATCCCCTGTGCGACCTGTTTTGCTATTTCTGGTGATAACCAGATGTGCATATTATATTCACCATGAGAATGATGTTCATGACCATCTTCATGTTTATGTTGATCCGATTCGGGTAAATCTTCATTATTTTTCAGCAATAATGGCCTAATCGTTGGCAATTGTGCTAAAACTAACTGTTTATTTTGTGGAACTTTGGCTAACGGTTTAGACAAAAAGATTTCCATCTCAGGTCCAACCCACACAACTAAATCTGCTTGGTTAACTTTCTTAAGATCAGACGGTTTCAATGCATAATCATGCGGTGATGCCCCATCAGGTAACAGTACCTGCGTATCAGTTACACCCTCAGTTATTGCCGCAGCAATAAAACCCAACGGACGGATTGATGTTACAACATCGGCATTAACCGATTGTATCGTTCCTGACATGAAAACAGCAGTAATCGCAGTCTTACAGAGAAACTTGTGCGCTAGTTTATATGATTTGTGTAACATAATGTAAATATCTCGTGGACAGAAACCAGAATTGTTATATTATAACATCTCAATGTTCACGCAAGATATATTTAACATGTCGACACTCATCACTTTAAAAAATATTGCTGTTAATTTCGGCGATCGTCGGGTATTAAACAATATCTCTCTACATTTGCAACGAGGAAATATTCTGACGTTGCTAGGTCCTAATGGTGCCGGTAAATCAACTTTAGTCCGCGTTGTTTTAGGGCTTATTGAGCCATCATCCGGCACTATTGAATATACCGATGGATTGAAAATCGGCTATGTTCCACAGAAGTTGCATCTTGACCCCACCCTGCCATTGACAGTTAAACGCTTCATGATGCTAAAACCCGGGGTAAAATCTGGCGATATATTACCGGCACTTGAATGGGTGAATGCTGCTCATCTATTGCAGCAGCCCATGCAAAAATTATCCGGTGGGGAAAGCCAACGGGTTTTATTAGCCAGAGCACTATTAAATCAACCTCAATTACTCGTCCTTGATGAACCAACACAAGGGGTCGATGTTAATGGTCAATTAGCACTTTATGATTTAATCAATCAAATCAGGACCGAATTGCATTGCGCTGTATTGATGGTTTCCCATGATTTGCATCTGGTCATGGCGAAAACAGACGAAGTTTTATGCCTTAATCAACATATTTGTTGTTCCGGCACACCTGAAGTTGTTTCAACCCACCCTGAATTTATCGCGATGTTTGGTCATCATGGTGCTGAACAATTGGCGATATACCGCCACCAACACGACCATCACCATGATCTGAAAGGGAAAATTAGCTTGGAAAATAACAGGGAATGCCACTCATGATCGAATTATTATTCCCCGGTTGGTTGGCCGGCGTATTATTGGCTATTGCTGCCGGGCCATTAGGTTCATTTGTTGTCTGGCGCAGAATGTCCTATTTTGGCGATACTCTGGCTCATGCTTCATTACTGGGCGTTGCTTTCGGATTATTGCTAAATATTAGCCCTTTTTACACAATTATCGCCGTCACTTTGATACTGGCAATTATTTTAGTTTGGCTGGAGAAACGTCCTCAACTGGCAATCGATACTTTGTTGGGGATTATGGCTCACAGCGCATTATCATTAGGGCTAGTGGTTGTCAGTTTAATGTCTAATGTGCGAGTTGATTTGATGGCTTATCTGTTTGGTGATTTGTTATCAGTCACCTATGAAGATATTTGGTTGATTGCCATCGGTGTCACCATGGTCACCACGCTCCTGTTCTGGCAATGGAACGCCTTGCTCTCTATCACCGTCAGTCAAGAAATGGCTTTTGTGGATGGAATTAAAATACAGCGGTTAAGAGTGCTGTTAATGCTGGTAACAGCGTTGACAATCGGCTTGGCAATGAAGTTTGTCGGCGCACTGATTATCACCTCCCTGCTCATTATCCCGGCCGCTACTGCTCGCCGTTTTGCCCGTACACCGGAACAAATGGCCGGTATTGCTATTGCGGTTGGTACGCTTGCCGTCACCGGTGGATTAGCTTTCTCCGCCGTTTACGACACACCAGCAGGGCCCTCTGTCGTGCTATGTGCTGCGGTGATGTTTATTATCAGCCTGATCAGTAAAGCAAAAAATTGATCCACTGAGTGGGTATAACCCAATGGATTTCAAGATGCATCGCGACGGCAAGGGAGAGAATCCCCGGGAGCATAGGTAACGATGTGACCGGGGTGTGAGTGCAGCCAACAAAGAGGCAACTTGAAAGATGACGGGTATAACCCAGTTATCAGGAGAACGGGATAGGTTTCCCTTGCGGGAGTACCCATCCCGATTTTTCAGGTAATTAAACAAGTCATTCCTGATCTCTAACCATACCAAAATGGCGATAAGCATGTTCGGTGGCAATTCGTCCACGGGAAGTGCGTTGAATAAAACCCTGTTGAATCAAAAAGGGTTCCAGCACATCCTCAATTGTTTCCCGCTCTTCACCAATAGCAGCGGCAAGGTTATCTACCCCAACCGGCCCGCCCATAAATTTATCAATGATGGCAATCAGTAACTTACGATCCAGATAATCAAAACCGGCAGCATCTACGCTCAACATATCCAGCGCTCTGGTGGCAATATTGCCATCAATCGCACCATTCCCTTTTACTTGAGCAAAATCACGTACCCGGCGCAGTAAACGGTTTGTAATCCGTGGCGTTCCACGAGAACGCATGGCAACTTGCCGGGCGCCCTCATCACTGATCGCTACCCCCATAAAACGAGCGCTGCGAGAAACGATACTTTGCAAATCGTCCACATTATAAAATTCAAGACGCTGTACGATACCGAACCGATCACGCAGTGGAGAAGTCAAAGAACCTGCGCGAGTAGTCGCCCCAATCAGGGTAAAAGGTGGCAAATCAATTTTAATCGAACGGGCTGCCGGCCCCTCGCCAATCATAATATCTAGCTGGTAATCTTCCATTGCTGGATAGAGAATTTCTTCCACTACCGGCGATAAGCGGTGAATTTCATCGATAAACAATACATCGTGCGGTTCAAGATTGGTCAGCATTGCCGCCAAATCACCCGCCTTTTCCAACACCGGGCCTGAAGTTGTGCGAAGATTAACACCCATCTCATTGGCAACAATATTCGCCAGCGTTGTTTTCCCCAATCCCGGCGGACCAAAAATCAGTAGATGGTCAAGAGCATCACCACGCTGTCTGGCAGCCTGAATAAAAATCTCCATCTGCTCACAGACCTGCGGTTGTCCGACATATTCAGACAACAATTTAGGTCTGATGGCGCGGTCAACGGCTTCATCATCTGGCAAAACTTCCGCAGAAACCAGACGGTCAGCTTCAATCATGGCTTACCCCTGTAACTTAGAGAACAGCGCGAAGCGCTTCGCGGATAAGTGTTTCACAATCCGCCCCCGGTTTAGCGACTTTATTTACCATGCGGCTGGCTTCCTGTGGTTTGTAACCCAAAGAGACTAATGCCGCAGCGGCTTCCGCTTCGCTATCAGCGTCAGAAGTTGTCTGTTTGGCCGTTGCCGGCAAATTAATATCACTGCTCTGATTGAAGAGATCGCCATTCAGCCCTTTAAAGCGATCTTTCATTTCAACCACCAGCCGTTCAGCGGTTTTCTTACCCACACCCGGCAGTTTAACCAGAGAAGCGATCGCCTCTTGTTCAATAGCAGAAACAAATTGCTGCGCAGACATGCCCGAAAGAATAGCCAACGCCAATTTAGGCCCAACACCATTCACTTTAATTAATTCACGGAATAGAGACCGCTCTTGCTTATCATTAAAACCATAAAGTAATTGCGCATCTTCACGCACAATAAAGTGAGTAAATAGAACAGTTTCCTGTCCAGCATCAGGCAATTCATAAAAACAGGTCATTGGCATATGAACTTCATAACCAACGCCATTCGTTTCCAGTAAAACCAAAGGTGGTTGTTTTTCCAGCACAATTCCTCTGAGACGCCCTATCACTCGTTTATCCCCTAAAAAATACAACTGATTGTTCTATTTATGGTTATAACATAAAAAAAGCTGGATGCATATCCAGCCGTTATCTTAAACGCCCACGCGCCAGGATTAATCTGGGATCACCAACCCGTAAAAGATTCTGATTAAAGTGACAATGGGTTATCGCAATCGCCAATGCATCTGCCGCATCGGATTGCGGATTAGCAGATAATTTCAGCATAGAACGCACCATATGCTGAATCTGACTTTTTTCAGCCGCCCCGGTTCCCACAACCGTCTGTTTAACCTGTCGGGCAGCATATTCAAAAACCGGCACAGATTGATTGACAGCGGCAAGAATAGCAACGCCTCGCGCTTGCCCTAATTTCAGCGCTGAATCGGCGTTTTTCGCCATAAAAACTTGTTCGATGGCAAAAGCATCCGGTTGAAATTGCGTAATAATTTCAAGAATACCTGCATAAATACGCTGCAACCGGTTAGGCAGATCATCAACTTTTGTTCGGATACAACCACTGCCAAGGTAGCTCAAATGACGCCCCTGCTGACGGATCACACCATAGCCAGTGACGCGGGAACCCGGGTCGATACCTAAGATAATCGCCATATTCTGTTTATTCGCCTTTGATTATCACCTTTAATATGAATGAGATAAAAACGTTAGAGAAAGTGTCCTGTACCACAGCACACTTTCTCTACGCTATATACCCGTTATCCTTCAAGTTGCCTCTTTGTTGGCTGCACTGACTCACCCCGGTCACATAGTTCGCTATGCTCCCGGTGATTCGCTCCCTTGCCGCCGCGATGCATCTTGAAATCCATAGGGTATACAACCCGATTGAAATTACAGCAAAGCAGCAACTTCATCAGAGATTTCACCGTTATGGTAAACCTCTTGTACGTCGTCTGAATCTTCCAACATATCAATCAAGCGCAATAATTTAGGTGCGGTTTCCGCATCCAATTCCGCTTTAGTGGACGGGATCATCGAAACTTCCGCTGATTCAGCCACAAAACCGGCGGCATCTAACGCATCTTTCACGTCACCAAACGTTTCTGGTGTGGTGTAAACATCAATCGCGCCATCATCATAGGTTTCTACATCATCAGCGCCGGCTTCCAACGCTGCTTCCATAACCACATCTTCGTCCAGCCCTGGCGCGTAAGAAATCACCCCTTTTTTGGTGAACAGATAAGCAACCGAGCCATCAGTACCCAGATTACCACCGGTTTTAGTGAACGCATGACGAACATCAGAAACAGTACGGTTACGATTATCACTCAGACACTCAACCATCACCGCCGTTCCCCCCGGACCATAACCTTCATAAATGATGGTTTCCATGTTATCCGCTTCATCGTTGCCGACACCACGGGCGATAGCACGGTTCAGAGTATCGCGGGTCATGTTGTTGGACAGTGCTTTATCAATTGCAGCACGCAGACGTGGGTTAGATACAGGATCTCCACCACCCAGACGGGCTGCCGTTACTAGCTCCCGGATAATTTTGGTGAAAATCTTACCGCGTTTCGCATCCTGCGCAGCTTTGCGGTGCTTGGTGTTGGCCCATTTACTATGACCTGCCATAAGGTTCTCCGATAAAACGTCTAATAAACTTATTCAATAACAAACTCTTCAATCGCCTGCCGATTGCTCCACGACTTAGTGAGCTTTACTGCTTTATCCGCATCCAGCCACTGATAAGCCTGATGTTCAGTCAACAGGCATTCTCGCTCTTCCGGCAATGCCAGACAGAACCAGTACTCTTTATTGCGGGTGACTCCTGGAGCATAGCGATGACGCAAGTGGGTAAAAATCTCATAATAAAGAGAACGCCGGCAATCTATCAGTTCAAGATTTTCACCTATAATATCGATACCGACTTCTTCTTGCACTTCACGCAATGCTGTCTCCCACGGCGTTTCATCTCCATCAAGGCTGCCAGTTACAGACTGCCAAAAATCAGGATCGTCCCGCCGCTGTAACATTAGCACCCGTCGGCTGGAAAACGCATAAATAACCACCAGCACAGACTCGGGGCGCTTGTAAGCCATTATTCACTCTCTTTTCTAGCAACAACAAAGATTGATAACTCTTCAAGGGCCGCCGAATTGGCATAACTTGGCGCTTCCGTCATTAAACAAGCGGCAGCGGTAGTTTTAGGGAATGCGATAACATCACGGATGTTATCCGTTCCTGTCAGCAACATAACCAAACGGTCAAGACCAAATGCCAAACCTGCATGGGGAGGCGTACCAAATTTCAGTGCATCCAGCAAGAAGCCAAATTTCTCCTGCTGTTCCTGCTCATTAATGCCCAAAATACGGAACACCGCTTGTTGCATTTCATTACGGTGAATACGCACTGAGCCACCACCCACTTCGTAGCCGTTAATCACCATATCGTAAGCATTGGCAATAGCCGAAACCGGATTTTGCTCCAACTCCGCCGCTGACATATTACACGGTGAAGTAAATGGATGATGCATGGCAGTCAGACCACCTTCCCCATCATCTTCGAACATGGGGAAGTCGATAACCCACAGTGGCCGCCAGCTATCCAATTTTGTCAGGTTCAGATCGCGCCCTAATTTCAGACGCAACGCTCCCAAAGCATCAGTGACCACCTTCACACTACCAGCACCGAAGAACAAAATATCGCCATCCTGTGCACCGGTACGGGAAAGCAGACCTTCAATCACCTCTGCATTCAGGAACTTGGCTATCGGACTTTGAACCCCTTCCAGACCGGCAGCACGCGTATTGACTTTTATCCACGCCAGCCCTTTTGCGCCATAAATTCCAACGAATTTGCCATATTCATCAATCTGCTTACGACTCAATTCAGCACCACCTGGTACCCGAATTACGGCTACGCGGCCTTTACTGTCATTCGCCGGTTCAGCAAAAACACTAAATTCCACATCTTTAACCAGATCAGCAACATCAACCAACTCCAATGGGTTACGCAGATCAGGTTTATCAGAACCGAAACGACGCATCACTTCGGCAAACGTCATCACCGGGAAATGCCCCAGATCAACACCTTCAATTTCAAGCCACAATTCGCGGATCATTTTTTCCATCATTTCCCTTACCTGCTCAGCAGTCATAAAGGAAGTTTCCACGTCGATCTGGGTGAATTCTGGCTGACGATCCGCACGCAAATCTTCATCACGGAAGCATTTAACAATTTGATAATAACGGTCAAAACCAGACATCATCAGCAATTGTTTAAATAACTGTGGGGATTGAGGCAGAGCATAAAATTTGCCTTTATGAACACGACTCGGCACCAAATAATCACGAGCACCTTCGGGGGTTGCTTTCGTCAGCATCGGCGTTTCAATATCCAGGAAACCCTGATTATCCATGAAACGACGAACAAAACTGGTGATTTTAGCGCGTGCTTTCAGACGATTTGCCATTTCAGGCCGGCGCAGATCAATATAACGATATTTCAGACGCTGCTCTTCACTGTTCGTCTGATTGCTATCCAAAGGCAAAGGTTCGGAGCGGTTGATGATATTCAAACTTTCCGCAAAAACCTCTATTTCACCGGTAGCCATATCTTTATTGATTTGACTGTCAGGACGGGCGCGTACAGTACCGGTGATTTGAATACAGAATTCATTACGCAGTTCAGCAGCCTGAGAAAATGCGGCTTGCTGATCCGGGTCAAAAAACACCTGAACAATCCCTTCACGATCACGCATATCAATAAAAATCAAGCCACCTAGATCACGGCGGCGGTTTACCCAACCACAAAGAGTCACCTTCTGGCCTTCATGGGTCAGATTCAACTGCCCACAATAATCAGTACGCATACAATATCCTTTTACTCGGCTGTTGTGCTGTTGCTGCGGAAATTTTGGCATCGTTCTTGAACTTGAAAAATGTCATGAAGTGTCAAAAAAGGTCGCCATTATAATGGAAATTCTGCTCAGAGATAAGGGCAGGTAATATTCCGATGCTATACCATTGCTTGATGTCTGATAATCAGGCAATTTATTTTCAATTCCCATCTATTTATAGCGACAGTTTTATTTTTGGGGTTTATCATAACTTAATTGGCCAATTTCGGTTAGGCAATGGAGTTAAAAATGGTTAGCTCGCTTTATGTTGTGTTGGGCGCACTATTATTGATTAAGCTGTCTTTTGATGTGGTTAAGTTAAGAACACAATATCGTGTCTCATATGGAGACGGTGGTTTTTACGAATTACAAACAGCGATCCGCATCCACGGTAATGCTGTGGAATATATCCCTATCTCTATGTTATTGCTGGTCATGATGGAGATGAACGGCTCAAATGTCTGGACGATACATGTCTGTGGTTTGATTCTGCTCACCGGCAGAGTCTTGCATTATTATGGTCTGCACCACCGTGAACTCCGCTGGCGACGTTCAGGCATGGTAGCAACTTATCTCTCAATCGTATTAATGGTGATGACAAATATTTACTACTTGCCTTGGGAACAGATATTTTCTCTCTACTAACGAATACCACTGGCACTAAAATAACAGGCAGCAAACTCGGCTGCCTATTATTCTAACCATAGCTGTTCCCCATATAAGGAAGACTTTCCAACGTTGACATGCAAAGCGAGCAAGTGTTGGTTTTTTTACCTCTCCCACTTAATCTTGCTGACGGCACATGAGGATTCTCTAAGCGTTCAGCCAATTTTTTCTTTAGCTGCCCCTTAATTGGATGACCTAACTTCTTCCACTCTTTTAAGGCCCGCTTTTCAAATTCCAGACTATAGATCAGTTTGTTAAGATTTGATATGCCATACACCACCTCACTCTTTTACTTAAGCAAACAATAGGTCATTTAAAGGTGCTTTTAAATGCATCTTTACTTTTTTATATAAAACCCAAAGCTCCCCTAATGCTGACTGACTCATGAAATCAAGGATTGATCGCGCCATGATATGATTTTTGTACAACACTTAAATTCCTCAAATATTTCCATTATTCACTACTTTTAAGCACAGAGAAAATTGGTTCAAGGTCAAGCTTTACATCTGTTAGAATGCCACCTTCTTTTTTTTCTGATAATTAATGCTGTTATGTCAAATCAAGATCCTTACCATCAAAGGGATAGCCTGTTTGCCACGCCCATTGCCAATCTGGGAGACTGGCGTTTCGATGAACGGGTAGCCGAAGTTTTCCCTGATATGATCCAACGCTCCGTGCCAGGTTATTCAAATATTGTTTCCATGATTGGTATGCTGGCCGGTCGTTTCGTGACATCAAACAGTCAAATTTATGATCTGGGTTGTTCTCTGGGCGCATCAACCTTGGCAATGCGCCGCAATATTGCCGCTGAAAACTGCAAAATTATCGCCGTTGATAATTCCCCGGCAATGGTGGAACGCTGTCGTCGCCATATCGATGCTTTCCGGGCACAAACACCGGTTGAAGTCATTGAAGCCGATATTCTTAATATCGATATTCAAAATGCTTCGATGGTCGTACTGAATTTCACCTTACAATTCCTCAACCCGCAAGATCGACAAGGTTTACTTAACCGGATTTATCAGGGGTTACGTCCGGGGGGTGTTTTAGTTTTATCAGAGAAATTCAGCTTTGAAGATCAACAGATTGGTGAGTTACTGTTTAATATGCACCACGATTTTAAGCGTGCTAACGGATATAGCGAACTGGAAATCAGCCAGAAACGCAGCATGCTTGAAAATGTCATGTTGACTGATTCTGTAGAAACACACAAATCCCGTCTCCATCAATCCGGTTTTAACCATGTTGAAGTCTGGTTTCAGTGTTTCAACTTTGGTTCACTGCTAGCGATAAAAGGAGCCGATAAATGATCGATTTCGGTAATTTTTATCAACTTATTGCAAAAAATAACCTCCAGCATTGGCTTAATTGCCTTCCTGCTCAACTGCAAGAATGGCAAAAAGCGGCCCTGCACGGTAATTTTAAACCATGGGTAAAAACCCTGGAAAACCTACCCGAAATTTCACCGACCCAATTAGATCTGAAAAATGGCGTGATCGCAGAACGCGATCCGCCCCTATCCGAAGGTGAAAAAATTTGCCTTACCAATATATTGCGAGTATTCATGCCGTGGCGCAAAGGCCCATTCTCGCTTTATAGCGTAAATATTGATACTGAATGGCGCTCAGATTGGAAGTGGGATCGGGTACTGCCCCATATTTCTCCATTAACCGGCCGTACAATTCTTGATGTTGGTTGCGGCAGTGGTTATCACCTGTGGCGGATGGTGGGTGAAGGGGCTGAACTTGCCGTTGGTATCGATCCAACTCAGCTCTTCCTCTGCCAATTTGAAGCTGTCAGAAAGTTGCTTGGCAATGATCAACGTGCCCATCTTTTACCTCTGGGCATTGAACAATTACCGGCACTGGCCGCTTTCGATACGGTTTTCTCGATGGGCGTTCTCTATCACCGCCGCTCTCCTCTTGACCATCTCTGGCAGTTGAAAAACCAACTGGTATCTGAGGGTGAGTTAGTACTGGAAAGTCTGGTTGTTGAAGGAGATGAACATACCTGTTTAATCCCCGGTGAACGTTATGCTCAAATGCGCAACGTCTATTTCATCCCTTCGGCAAAAATGTTGAAAATTTGGCTGGAGAAGTGCGGTTTTGTTGATGTAAAAATTGTCGATCAGGCAGTCACAACGACGGAAGAACAACATCGGACAGATTGGATGAAAACTGAATCGCTATCTGACTTCCTCGATCCTGCGGATAACAGTAAAACCATTGAGGGTTATCCCGCTCCTCTGCGGGCGGTACTCATCGCCCGTAAGCCCTGATTTTGTCAACTGGCCCAAAGTTGGGCCAGTCCATAATAGATTTTACTCAAATAAAGTCAGACTCAGCATCCCTTTCATCACCTCTACCACACCACCATCAACACAATAATGTGAAAACTCATCCACTTCATTATCCGCGCTCATCGTCACCCCTGCTTTGCGGTAGGTCATGGTAGAGGGCATAATCCGTCTTGCCGAACTGTGAACTTCCGTTAACCCGATATCGATAAATTTATGAATATTACTCATACGAACACCCGCACCCGCCATAATAATTGGCCCCTGACTGGCTTGATGTAGCTCTTTCAATAAGGGTAATCCCAATTCCGCATTCTGTTGCTGACCAGAAGTCAATATTCGTTTAACACCAAGCTGAGTGAGTTGATCCAGTGCCACATAAGGATTAAAACACATATCAAACGCACGGTGAAAAGTAACGGCCATATCGCCAGACAGTGCCATCAATTGTTGCATACGGGGCAAATCAATATGCCCTTCTTCATCTAATACACCAAAAACGACGCCCATAAATCCCATATCACGGATCTGAGCAACATCATTTTTCATCACCTCAAAATCTGAGTGACTGTAGCAAAAATCACCACCTCTTGGACGTACAATGGGATACACAGGAATAGTTAATTGCTCAATAGCCTGCTTCAATGTACCAAAACTCGGTGTTAATCCCCCTTCCGCCTGACTGGCGCAAAGCTCTATCCGGTCAGCACCCGCCTGTTGTGCGATTAATGAGCAACCCACGCTAAAACAACAAATTTCTAACTTTGTCATCAGAAGTTCCTTGGACACCCAGTTATTAACGAGCAATCAATGAATCTACGCGATTCAGTAGTTCAATTCACTAACTATGACATCTAATTATTTCCGATGATTTGTAGGAAATCACAAGGTCAGAATTTTTATCTGGATCACAAGGACGAAAACGTTAATTTTGCCGACTGGTGCTCATTTTTAACAATTTCACGCAATGTAAATGGGTGAAACTTGACGGTGATCTCACTATCAGTGATAGCTAAGGTAGGATTAGGCAACCGCTCTTGTTCCCCTTTGGGTTGACTCTCTTTAACAGAAAAACCTGCCGGCAAAGGTTGCGGTAATAATGCTTTTGCGGCTGTTGATAAGATCTCAGGTGCCACCGGCAGCACCAGCTCCACATGTTCCCATCCCTGATGCAAGTAAGTTTTCTTGCCAGGATAGGGCAATTCTACACAATCAATTTGCCAATTAAGCACCGCAATTGGGTACTCTAAATCAAACAAGCAGATTGGACGTCCATTAATGATAGTTTCTGACATCAAACTGCCACATTGCAAAAAACCTTTACGCCAGCGCTCCGCTACAGAGATATCGTGACAACGTAAGGAGATATGATCGGCTTGATATTGCTCAACATTCAAATTAAGCCGTTGTTTGAACCGTACCAATTTTTGCTCAAATATTGCCAGTTCAGCCACTAAATCCTGTAATTCAACAATAGAAGAAAAATGTGTCATATTATCCCAGTTAAGATGCTATAGATTGGTCACTTCCCTTGGCCCCAAACAGCCTAAGAGTTTTAATGGCTTGCCGCCGTTTCAAACCTCGAATGATACTCTCGATTGGTAATAATTGAAATTCGATGGTACCAACACAATCACTCTTTCAATAATTCCATGAATTCTCATTACCCTATTTCACTCACAAAAAACTGCAATTAAGCGAAAAAACCCGCTTGGGACAAGGTTTGATACCTCGCAAGAAACACTATCTATCAATAAGTTACTGTAACCATTTTATTTTACACAATTTCCGCACGTAATGGGAATTAAGGGTAATTCTGGTTTTATAATATAATTAGATTAGGAAATTAAAAATAGGAATATTATTCTTTTATTCTAACGATTCAGGGCAATTATTTAAAATAAAAAATAATCACAAAGTTTATCATTCAATATAAAATTAAGAATCTATAAAAAAACAAAAGCAAAAAGCAAAAAGCAAAAAGCAAAAATTACAATATTAAAATTAACCATCGATATAAAGATTATTGTAATTGATACAGATCACAAACACTAATTTCCTCATTGAAATACAATCATAAAGAAAATAAATTACATTTTAGTCAAATATGTAAACATCTTTGACAAAACTATTTCTATAAAACATAATTTCGGAGGTAATACTATGTCTGATTGGTCAGGAAGTGTTCCAGCTAACGCTGAAAACGGTAAACCCACAGGACTTATTCTCAAACAAGGAGATATAATCTCTGTCGTTGCTCATGGCTGGGTGAAATATGGCCGTGATTATCTTGAATGGGCAGCACCTGATGGTTCTGTACCTAATAATCAACAACCGTCACCAATAGTCACTCTCGTTGCTAAAATCGCCAACAAGAAGTTTGCAATTGACAACGGAGTACTTCATAAAACAGTTCCTGTAGATGGAGAATTAATACTTTTATTCAATGACGTACCGGGTACTTTTGGTGATAATTCAGGTGAATTTCAAGTCGAGGTCATAATAGAATCTCGGTATTCCCCTCTAAAGGAAATAATATAAAAATTATATGAATATGTATTACTAATATAATAAACATTCTATTTAATACAACGCCAAGTGAAAAATCACATTATTTCACTTGGCAGATAAGAAAAAGTCCACGTTAAATATCAGCCTCATCATTATTATTACTGTTTCCTACAAATGGATGCTTACTATGTTTTTCTTCAAACGATATAAGCATCCACATCAGATAAAGAAAAAGATTCTATTTGGTCTATTGGTAATATATGTCAGAATAAAGCTACCTGAAAGTAAGCATTCCCCCTTGCGCTTTTTGTAACTCAATTTTTGATGTATTCCATTATCCATGACATCAATTGAAAAGAAAGTTTTGCCTATCAATAAAACAGGCCACGCAATGCGCAGCCCTTAATAAATTGCACTACCGAGCTAAGTCATCCGCGTATTACTTTTCCCGGACACCTTCGATAGAAATCAATAAATCCGCTTCCTGTGATTTAGGTCCCAAATCTGCTTTGAAATTAAAATCTTTCAGTTTGATTTTACCAGAAGCTTCAAACCCTGCGCGGTAGCCACCCCACGGGTCTTTACCTTCACCCATCAGCTCTGCATTCAGTACCACCGGCTTTGTCACACCGTTTAAAGTCAGATCACCCGTAACAACATATTTCTCCCCCTCTTTTTTCACTTCAGTTGAAGTGAATTTTGCTTCAGGGTATTTCTCTGTATTAAAGTAATCTTTACTACGCAGATGTTTATCACGTTCGGCGTGGTTAGTGTCCAAACTGGCTATTTTGATCGTCACATTAACTTTATTTGCAGCCGGATTTTGCTCATCAAATGTGAAAGAGCCATCAAAATCTTTAAATGTCCCATATAGCCAGCTATACCCCAAATGCTGAATGCGAAATCCAATAAAGGCGTGCTGGCCGGGAATATCAATTTTATAATCGGCAGCTAATGCAGAACTTGCATTTAGTAACAATGCACCCGCAGTCAGGCCAAGTAGCGTCTTCTTCAACATATTCTTCTCCATAATCGTCTTTTATATTATTCAGGACGGAAACCCAGTATCCGCTTTAAGGTTGCATCACGGTCAATAAAATGGTGTTTTAATGCTGCAACAGCGTGTAATAACGATAAAATTACCACTGCCCAAGCAAGGTAAAGATGAATCATTCCGGCAGTATCCGCCTGCTCGCCCTGACCGATTAATGTGGCCGGAACAATAAACCAGTCAAAAACAGAAATCGGCTGCCCATCAGCGGTCGAAATTAAATAACCACTAATCAAAATGCCAAACAGTAAGATATACAACAAAATATGCATTAAAACAGCGCTGACTCTAATCAGGCGACTATAACTGGCTAATGGCTTGGGTGGTGGAGAAACAAAACGCCAGATAACACGCACAGCCATCATGATAAACAGCAACATCCCGATACTTTTATGAATTTCAGGTGCTTTATGATACCACGTATCGTAATACCCTAATGTCACCATCCACAGTCCTAGCGCAAACATGCCATATACGATCAATGCAACCAGCCAATGTAAAAGGACAGATAAGTGACCAAACTGGTTGGAAGTATTCTTCCAAAGCATAACAGTTCCTTTTTTAGGTAAATGTAGACTAGCCATTTTTTGAACTAATTCAATTATGAATGATATTAATCTCTTTTTTATTAAAAATCCCAACAAATAATTTGCAAAAGATTTTCAATTTTAATCAATGAAAATCATTTAAGGTAAAAAAATATTAAATAACAATAAGATAGAAATATACCACATTAATAATAATGCCGAAAAAATATATAATATATATTTTTTTATTATATTTGATTTTAAATTTTAACTAATGTAAAAATTAATTATCTTATTTTCTATTATTTCTTTATAATTTTCCGCTTATAAGAGTCATAACCTGATGTGCTCGTATCTGACGAGCCTAACACAAGCCTCAGTAGTCAGAAATGACGAGTCCGGCCGCCTTTAAATCTATTATGCCTTTATTTCGTATGTTCATTACTGGAACAATAAAAGTGAATAAAACATGAGGAACATCACTATTTACGGCAACAAATCTTACAGCATTAATCATTCAATAGTGGTAAAAATAACATCAATAAATTATCAAAAATGAGGTTTTTTATGTCAAATAGCATCTTACAAGCGCTCACTTTATTGAAGTCAAAAAAATGGGTCGATTTGACGCATAGCTTCGATAAAGATTCTCCACATTTTTTTATGCTTGATTCAGCAGAGTTTAAAACACTTTTTGATTACAAAGATGGCTTTTTTGTTCAGCAATTTTCTTTTCCCGGCCAATATGGGACTCACATTGATGCTCCCTGCCATTTTGTTTCTAGTACCCGTTATGTTGATGAACTGGAATTAAAAGAATTGGTTTTACCTTTAATCGTGCTTGATCACTCAGAAAGAGCAAAACAGGACCCCAACTTTTCACTTTCTAAAGAAGATATTCTTAAATTTGAAGAAGAATATGGAATTATTGAAGCAGGTACTTTCGTTGCGCTCAGAACTGACTGGAGTAAACGCTGGCCATCTCAGGAAAAAATGGACAATAAAGATGATTCTGGCAATAACCAAATACCCGGTTGGGGAATAGATGCCCTCAAGTTTTTATTTGAGGAGCGTCATATTAAAGCCATCGGACATGAAACATTTGATACCGACGCCGCTAAAGATTTTAGAAAGAATAATGCCTTGTTGGGCGAAGATTATGTCTTAAAGCAAGATACTTATCAGATAGAACTTTTAGCTAATTTGGACCAAGTACCTGTACGTGGCGCAGTTATTTTCAACATTGTAGCCAAACCTAAAAAAGCCTCTGGTTTTCCTGTTCGTTCGTTTGCCATACTCCCGTGACTGTTTCCTGGAGGCCATTAGATGATTTTTCGAGAAGACGCGTTTTTTATCTTCGCAACTTGGCACAAAACAACAGTAAAGTGGTATGTCATGTGTTGAATATGGTATAAAACCAGCCGTTTTTTATTATGAACCATTTTGCAAAGGATATTGTTTGCTACAATATACCTATTTCTTGTTCGTCATTTAAGGTAACCAGGTGAATATTCAGGCGATTCTTTCAGAAAAAGTCAGCCAAGCGCTGATTGCAGCAGGTGCTCCAGCCGACAGCGAAGCTCACATCCGCCAATCCGCGAAAGCGCAATTTGGCGACTATCAGGCCAATGGTGTTATGGCCGCCGCGAAAAAAGTGGGTATGCCTCCCCGACAACTGGCAGAAAAAGTTGTTAACCTGCTAAATCTGCAAGGTATCGCCAGTAAAGTTGAAATCGCTGGCCCCGGCTTTATCAATATTTTCCTTGATAAAGCGTGGATTGCAGCCAATATCGAAACTGCACTGAAAGATGAAAAGCTGGGCGTTACGCCAGCCAAACCACAAACTATTGTTGTCGATTATTCCGCCCCCAATGTTGCGAAACAGATGCACGTTGGTCATTTGCGCTCCACGATTATTGGTGATGCCGCCGTCCGTACACTTGAATTCCTCGGTCATAAGGTTATCCGCGCTAACCATGTGGGTGACTGGGGAACCCAGTTCGGTATGCTAATTGCCTATTTGGAAAAAGTGCAAAACGAAAATGCCAGCGATATGGCATTGTCCGATCTGGAAGCTTTCTATCGCGAAGCCAAAAAACATTACGATGAAGATGAAGAGTTTGCCATCCGCGCCCGTAGCTATGTCGTAAAACTACAAGGCGGTGATGAATATTGCCGTACCATGTGGCGCAAACTAGTGGATATCACGATGGCCCAAAATCAGCAAACCTATGATCGTCTGAATGTCACGCTGACTAAAGATTCTGTCATGGGTGAAAGTCTGTACAACGATCTGCTACCCAGTATCGTCGCTGATCTGAAACAGCAAGGGCTGGCAGTGGAAAGCGATGGAGCAACCGTGGTTTACCTTGATGAGTATAAAAACAAAGAAGGTGAACCGATGGGCGTTATTATCCAGAAGCAGGATGGGGGTTATCTTTACACCACAACCGATATCGCCTGCGCAAAATACCGTTATGAAACCCTGCACGCGGACCGCGTTCTTTACTACATCGATTCCCGTCAACATCAACATTTGATGCAAGCCTGGACCATCGTTCGTAAAGCTGGTTATGTACCAGAATCCGTGTCACTGGAACACCATATGTTCGGCATGATGTTGGGCAAAGATGGCAAACCATTTAAAACTCGCGCCGGTGGTACTGTCAGATTGACCGATCTATTGGATGAAGCTATTGAACGTGCCAACACTCTTATCCGTGAAAAGAACCCGGATATGCCAGAAGATGAATTGAAAAAAGTAGTTGAAGCTGTCGGTATCGGTGCCGTGAAATACGCTGATCTCTCCAAGAGCCGTACCACAGATTACATCTTCGATTGGGATAATATGCTCGCCTTTGAAGGTAATACCGCGCCTTATATGCAATATGCTTACACCCGTGTTGCCTCCATCTTTAAACGTGCCGAAATCGATGAAAGCAGTCTGACCCTACCGGTTATCCTAAATGAAGATCGTGAACAAACATTGGCCACCCGTTTGTTACAATTTGAAGAGGCCATTACCACCGTCGCCCGTGAAGGTACACCACATGTGATGTGTGCTTACCTGTACGATTTGGCTGGTCTATTCTCCTGTTTCTATGAACACTGCCAAATCCTCAATGCGGAAAGCGAAGAGTTGCGTCAAAGCCGCCTGAAACTGGCGCTCCTGACCGCTAAGACATTGAAGCAAGGTCTGAATACATTGGGTATTGAGACGGTAGAGCGGATGTAACAGGATAATTGCTGTTTTTCTGAAAAATTGGCGTGATTGGGCATACTCCTTCCTATCACGCCTGTTAAGATCTTTTTATACCTGGTATTCAATTCTGGCAAGAAACGTACCCTAGCAATTTTCTATCATCAAAACTCCACCTAAATTTGAATAACTGCTGGAATACCTGAATTTATTGGAAACCGCGGTGGGCAAAATCTTTTAGCCGAAAACCCATCAGCACCAACGCAGCAAAATAGCTGCTTGCTCCGGCGATAACCACCACCATCAATCGCAATAAGCGCATAGCCATATTTCCCTGCTCCCATGCTGGCATCAACCATAAAGTAACAGTTAATACGGCAATCATTACCGCAATTGCCACAACTAGTTTAAATAAGAACACCCTCCAACCCGCTAACGGCTTAAAAATATCTTTCTTACGTAATTGCCAGTAAAGCATACTAGCATTGAAACAAGATGCCAGGCCAATAGACAAGGCTAACCCGGCATGTTTCAGCGGGCCAACAAAAGCAAGGTTCATTAGCTGAGTCAGAATCAAAGTGACAATCGCAATTTTTACCGGGGTTTTAATATCTCGACGAGAATAAAAACCCGGCGCCAACACCTTGACAATAATTAGCCCCATCAATCCAAAACAGTAAGCAATTAACGCTTTTTGGGTCATTGCTGCATCAAATGCAGTAAAATTACCGTATTGAAATAGAGAGACTGTTAAAGGTTCTGCCAGCATACCTAAAGCAACAGCACAAGGCAGCGCTAATAAAAAACAGAGCCTCAACCCCCAATCCATTAATTTGGTATACTCCTCATGATTTCCGCTGGAAAAACTTTTCGCCAGTGAAGGTAAAAGAATTGTCCCAAGCGCAACACCCAATACACCTGAAGGTAATTCCATCAAACGGTCGGCGTAATACATCCAGGAGACAGAACCGGACACCAGAAATGAGGCGAAAATCGTATTAATAATTAATGAAATCTGGCTGACTGAAACCCCAAGAAGTGCTGGCCCCATCTGCCGCATAACCCGCCATACGCCACTGTCGCGGAAAGAAATACGCGGTAATACCAGCATACCGATCTTTTTTAAATGAGGAAGCTGATATAAAAGTTGCAAAATCCCTCCAGCAACAACCGCCCAACCTAATGCCATCACCGGCGGATTACAATAAGGGGCGACAAATAATGCAAACACAATCATGCTGATATTAAGTAACGTCGGAGCGAAGGCAGGAACAGAAAATCGATTCCAGGTATTTAATATTGCGCCTACCAACGAGGCCAGTGATATCAGAAAAATATAGGGGAAAGTAATTCTTAACAAATTTGTTGTCAGCGTAAATTTATCGGCGGTATCGGTAAAACCGGGTGCGGTAACATAAATCACCCACGGTGCTGCCAAAACTCCCAGTACAGTAACAATGGCCAGAATTAACGTCAACATACCGGAAACATAAGCAATAAACGTCCGGGTTGCTTCATCACCTTGCTGATTCTTATATTCCGCCAAAATGGGCACAAATGCCTGAGAAAAGGCACCTTCTGCAAAAATACGGCGCAGTAAATTAGGCAATTTAAATGCAACAAAAAAAGCATCCGCTGCAACACCAGCCCCAAATATGCGGGCAATAATGGCATCTCGGATAAAGCCCAAAACCCGAGAAAACATGGTCATAGAGCTAACCGCAGCCAGCGATTTCAATAAATTCATCGTATTTATCTCAAAATCATGTTAGTTGATTTCCGAACTGTCTGTATGACAGTGCAAAAATGGAAAATGGATTATACACGACTGAGATACTTGTAAACTGCCGGTGCTTTTTAAGTTGCATGTATTAGTGCAAAAAACCACCAAGCCATACCATCTTAATCCAGCTTGCTAAGCTACCTATCCAATAGTGCACGGTTGGATATTAACTTTAACCTACTGACGGTTAAAACATATCGATAAAACAATAAAAAAACCATTCAAATTATTTCCATAACAATTAGCTAATAATAAAATATCCAATGAATTATTTAAAGGAATAAGAATATATTTACTTCCAAAGTAACGATATTGCATTTATTACGTAAATCTACCACTCATTATAATTTCAAAAATAATAAGTTCTTAACTGTTATTTACCATAAGAAAAGGAAAAATAGAATTAAAAAGCCCTTTCAGAAAATAAAAGAGCTTATTGTCATATACTTACCAGATTGTCCAACCGGACATTTTGGCTTAACCTAAAGGTGTTACCTGTTTATTAGGTTATTAGGGTCTGCCGCTTTATTAGGATCTAATATCTTATTAGGATCTACTGCCTTATTAGGGTCTAACATCAGAATAATTGTATTTGTTACCTGATTCTGAGATGACCCAGCGTTCACTGGTTTCTGAGGCACTTCAGCACTCACTGGTTTCTGAGGCAACTGGGCATTCACTAATTTTGGATGCAGCGTATACATCCCGCCATTAAATGGATCAAATAAGAGCCAACCAATTAAACCACCAAATAAAAAATTACCCCCAATGTACCAACCATTGGCGCTCGCCTTAATTGGTAACGTGACAGACTCAGAATTATCTTTAGTAAAAGTCACCAGATAGTCTTTTTTACCGAAATAACTTCCATCAGATTTTTCTAAAATCACATCTTGGGGAGTTTTCCCTTGAGCAACAACCCTACCTAATTCATCTTTGATAGAGAACATGGCCCCTGATGGATTACTATCAACCTGAACATGCTGAGTTTTATCACCCACAATCGTAGCGCAACCGCTAGTAAACATCACAGCAGCCAAAGACAAGGCAGCAATATTATTCATGGTTAATCATTCACTTTGCTAACAAAAGCGGCGAGTATACATAAATCCACGCTTATGCACTAGAACTCATTAACTTTTATAAGCTGCCAATGTAACATCGTATTTGGCCTAGATGATGGCGACTTGCAACTAGCCTTACTACAGAAAGCTGAAATAGCCACTTCAAAAAACGCACCAACCGAAGTCAGTGCGTCAAATAAGTCAACTCATTGAAGCTTACTCATTTCTAAGCTGCCTGTACGGCAGTGAACCTCATAGGCTTCTTGAGCTTTTATTTGTTCCGTTTCTAAGCTGCCTGTACGGCAGTGAACTTCCAGTTGTCTCACTCGGCCATGGAGCAACATTTCTAAGCTGCCTGTACGGCAGTGAACTGTTACATATTAACTTCAACCTACTGACGATTAAAGCATATTTTAATAAAACAATGAAAAAACCCTTTTTTACAATAGAAACAATATTCCATTAAAAATCAATAAATTAAAATCAGCCCTTAAAAAAGGGTCAAAAATAAGGTACGGGGAAGGCTAACTTTCAACGATGGTTTAATTCATCATTACTAATTTAATTTACTTTATTTGGTGACAGTACAGCGTAATAATCAACTTTTTCCACTCCATTTGTCATCTGTCAATGCGGTTAATACGTGATCTTGCCAAACTCCATTAATCATCAGGTATTTCTTGGCATAACCTTCACGTTCAAAACCCAATCGTTCCAACAATTTCCCACTACGATGATTATCCGGCATATAATTAGCCATAATCCGATGCATCCCCTGTTGACGTTGCATATAACGGATAGCTGGTTGTAAAGCTTCGTACATCATCCCTTTTCCCTGCCACTTTTCACCAAGCGAATATCCCAAATAACAGGCATGAAAAGCCCCACGCAGAATATTACTGAAATTGGCAACACCAATAACTTCATTTTCATTTGGATCAAGTAGCAGAAAATGAAAAGCCGCACTCTGTCTTTGCATTTCTATGATTAAATTCAATCGGTTTATCCAGCCAGAAGGCTGGCAATGGCTTCTATCTCTGGTCGGCTCCCAAGGTTTAAGAAACTCGTGATTTTCTGAATAGTACTCAGCCAAACGATAAGCATCCCGCTCGTACACCAAACGCACCACCATTCGTTCCGTGATCAGACGAACTTTCGGTAAAGTGGAACTATAACCAAACATTATTTCTCCCTAACTATACCCGTCATCTTTCAAGTTGCCTTTTTGTTGGCTGCACTCACTCACCCCGGTCACATAGTTTCCTATGCTCCCAGGGATTCGTTCCCTTGCCGTCGCGATGCATCTTGAAATCCATAGGGTATATATTAATTTATCCGTTAAAAATTTAAGCTATTTATCTGTAAAAAACAGCTTCCAACCATTACTTTACGATAAAAAAATATTATCCATAACTCACTATCCTAATGATCGAATTAAGTACAAAATATAAAGCAACTATATGGTCCTCCCTATTTTACTACTCCAATGGTGAGCAATGTCACTGGTTTCACAAGCACGTAGCCTGGGTAAGTACTTCCTGTTATTCGATAACTTGCTGGTCGTTCTAGGTTTCTTCGTCGTTTTTCCTTTAATATCAATACATTTTGTTGAGCAACTGGGTTGGGCCGCACTGGTTGTCGGTTTTGCGCTTGGTTTACGTCAGTTTGTACAACAAGGTTTAGGCATTTTTGGTGGCGCAATTGCAGACCGTTTTGGCGCGAAGCCGATGATCGTCACCGGCATGCTGTTACGCGCCCTTGGTTTTGCTTTCATCGCCTTAGCCACCGAACCGTGGATACTGTGGCTTGCCTGTATATTATCCGCACTGGGAGGTACCTTATTTGATCCTCCCCGGACTGCACTGGTCATCAAACTAACCCGACCGCACGAACGTGGCCGTTTCTTCTCGCTGCTGTTAATGCAGGACAGTGCCGGTGCGGTTATCGGCGCACTAATTGGTAGCTGGCTGCTGCAATACGATTTCCAATTTGTCTGCTGGACAGGTGCCGGTGTTTTTGTTCTGGCAGCCATCTGGAATGCATTATTCCTCCCTGCCTACCGGATTTCTACTACTCGAACTCCCATCTGGGAAGGGATGGAGCGCGTTATTAAAGATCGTCGCTTCTTCACCTATGTATTGACGTTAACTGGCTATTTTATGCTGTCTGTCCAGGTAATGTTAATGTTCCCAATTATCGTCAACGAAATCGCCGGCACACCCGCCGCGGTAAAATGGATGTACGCAATTGAAGCAACCCTATCGCTCACTTTGCTGTATCCGATCGCCCGTTGGAGCGAAAAACGATTCCGGCTAGAACAGCGTCTAATGGCCGGGCTTTTCCTGATGAGCCTGAGTATGTTCCCAGTCGGTTTGATTGGTGAAATAAATACCTTATTTGGCCTTATTTGCCTGTTCTATCTCGGCACCGTTACCGCTGAACCTGCCCGTGAGACATTAAGTGCTTCACTCGCTGATCCACGTGCGCGTGGGAGTTATATGGGATTCAGCCGTCTTGGTCTGGCATTGGGTGGTGCCTTGGGTTATACCGGCGGTGGTTGGTTATATGATACCGGTCATGCTCTGCATATGCCGCAATTACCCTGGTTCCTGCTTGGGATTATTGGCTTGATAACGCTGTATGCCCTGCACCGTCAATTTAACCAACGTAAGATTGAATCTGCCATGCTGAGTGGCAATTAATGAGGTAAAATCTGCCCTCCAAAATAAAGGAGTCGATATGAGAAAATTTTTCTTGGGGGCAGTATTGCTGCTAGTGGGGTTAATCAGTGGTTGTGATCAGTTCAAAGATATCAGTATCAGCGAAGAGTTAATTAATGGTTATCTAGCAAAACACGTCCATTACCAGAAACAGATCGAATTACATGGTATTGCCAATGCGGATATTGAATTGACAGAACTATCCAGCCAAATTGGTCGAACAGAACCAAACAAAATAGCGTTAACTGGCCGTGCAAATGTAAATATTACATCCTTGCTTGGCCCAGCTAAAGCCGATATGAAACTCACCCTGAAAGCACAACCTGTTTTTGAGCAGGAAAAAGGGGCTATTTTTCTGAAAGAGTTGGAAATCGTTGATTACCAAATTACGCAGGAAAAAATGGAAAAACCGATTAACGCATTACTTCCTTATCTGAATAAATCACTCAGTGCTTTCTTTGATGTTCATCCTATTTATGTAATAAAAGCAGATCACAGTAAAGCTGAAGCCGCGGCTAAAACATTAGCAAAAAGGTTAGAAGTGAAACCTGGCAAATTAGTTATTATGCTGACCGATAAATAATTTTCATCAAAATATAGTAAAAAGGCAAATAATTCGACATTATTTGCCTTTTTATCATTTAAAAATTAAGAATCCAGTTCTTCTCTTAACGCCTGTAATGCTTCACGGGTTATCATTGCTAATGTCCGGTAGAAAACAGTTATTGCATGGGCTTCCACTTTCCCCAGAAATTGCCCACACCATGGCAGCAAATATTCATCAAACAGCACAATTTGCCCCTGAACCTCATCTTCTGCTGCCTGATCTTCCAGCCATGAAGCCCCTAATAACAGAGAACCAAACTGATCGACTGGCCCATCGGACAATGGCATTCCTCGTTCAGTCAAAAATTGACGAATATCGTTTTCACTCTCCCCGGTATAGTCAGAACGGCGGTCTGGTACGTTAGCATTATCTCCATAAAACAGTACCATATAATCAGCTTGCATTGCGGATAGATCGCAGTTTTGTTGCAAACGATCCAACAATGCATCTTGCTCCAATGGCCATGATTGCTTCAATTTACCTTCGACAATCATCGTCAGAAGTGGTTTCAAAATCGGGTCTTGCGGTTGACGATTAAATAAAGTCCCTAAAATACGGCAGACTATTGAAAATTCATTCATCTCAGTTTCCAAATAAATAGCAATTTTGCTGTTATTGTCTCCAATAGCCGCCCCTATTGTAAAGAGACGTTATTAATATCCTAGTTTTATATCCACAACGCCGGTTGATAATTCCCCTTTTTCAATTCGTCGAATATTTTCACTAATCGTATCCATAGCAATATCGGGAATAGTAATAGCCGCAACATGTGGCGTCACCGTTATACGGGGGTGAGTCCAGAACGGGTGCATCTCTGGTAGTGGTTCCTCAACAAACACATCCAATGAAGCCCCGGCGATATAACCTTTATCAATCGCCACCAACAGATCATGTTCTATTAAATGGGCACCTCGTGCGATATTAATCAGATATGACTTTGGTTTTAGCTGGCTAAACAGCGATAAATTCAGAATACCACGGGTTTTTGGTGTATCGGGCAGCAAATTGATAAGCACCTTGCTACCGGAGAGAAAATCGCCCAATTGATCTTCACCGTGAAAGTTACCTACATTATTAACCTGTTTTGGAGTACGGCTCCAACAACGCACAATAAAGCCCCATTCAACTAACGTCTGTGCAACACGGCTGCCCAGAACACCGGCACCCAACACACCCACAACAAAATCCTTGCGATCATGAGGTTCGAGTTGTTTCCACCTCCTCTGCCCTTGTTGCAGCTTATACTCATCCATGCGTCGCAAATAATGTAAAACCGTTGCTACCGCATACTCCTGCATTTGCAGCCCCATGCCTGCATCTTCAAGCCGCATCAGTGGCACACCGGCGGGTAACATCCCTGGTTTTTGTTGTTCCTGCTTTAAAATCGCCTCTACTCCTGCACCTAAAATAAAAATCCCCTTCAATCCAGAGCGATTTTCCAACATCTCATAGGGGGGATCCCAAACCATTGCATAATCCGCATGCTTATTATCGCCGCGTTTCCATTGGCGGATATTGACATTGGGCAATCGTTGCTGCATACCTTGAATCCACTGAGCAGCATCAAAAAAGGGGTGGTAAAAGATAATCTCCATGACTATTTATCCTCATCTTACATTTTCATACAGGGTTATCTGATGATTGAGTGTAGGTTGCAAGTCCCTTTGTTAATCATCATTACGAAAATTTTGAGAATGTTAAGTAGTTAACGAATTCATTTTTTTCTTATCAAAGGACTTGTACATTTTCTATTTTATCGGCATCAGGTGGATATCAATTCACCGCATTGACTCTTATTTAGCTAACCAATCAAAAAACCAAAGAAAAATATCAGAAGAGTGTTGACGCTTGTAACGCTTTTCCCTATAGTAGCGCCCCGTTGCAGCGACGATGTTAGACAAAGTTACTGGAATGAAAAAAATGGTGAGGTGTCCGAGAGGCTGAAGGAGCACGCCTGGAAAGTGTGTATACGTGAAAACGTATCGAGGGTTCGAATCCCTCCCTCACCGCCAAATTCGAAAGAAAGCTCAGGTTAAATACTTGGGCTTTTTTCTTATATATGCCCCCGATGCAGGGAGGGTCGAGAACCCTCGACTAGGGTTCGACCGCCAACGGCGGCCCGCAGGGTGAGCGCAGCGAATCCATCCCTCCTTTTCCTCCAAACCTTGGTTCAAATGATGTTGCGTAATAGGGAACACTTTGTTATAAGATTTCTTGTAGCGCAACACGGAGCGATAAGGAATGATAAAGAGTTTCAAACATAAGGGACTGCGCCAATTTTTTGAAAAAGGTGTTTCTATTGGAATTAACCCTCAACATGCAAACAAACTCCGCCAACGACTCGCTGTTATTAACGAAGCTGAGGATATAGGGGAAATCAACCTTCCCGGATACAATCTACATCCTTTAACGGGAAACAGGCAAGGACAGTGGGCAATTACCATTTCAGGAAATTGGCGTGTGACATTCGAATTTATCGATGGTGACGCGTACATAGTTAACTACGAGGATTATCACTAATGAAAATGTTTAACCCACCTCACCCAGGCGAAATTATTGCTGACTCTTTGGAAGAACTAGGTTTAGGAATTCGTGATCTAGCACGAGCACTAAATGTTGCTCCATCTACGGCTCAACGTTTAGTGTCGTGCAAAGCAGCAGTTACACCAGAGATGGCAATAAAACTGTCAAAAGTACTTGGTAGCTCTCCACGGCTGTGGCTAAAACTGCAAGAAACTTATAGCCTCGATAAAGCAGAAAAGACGGTTGATATTTCCAAACTGACTCCGTTATTTAAGCCTGTCCATTTATCTCACACCTAAAAGTCAACAACCTGAGCTCAGGTTACCACCTGGGCTTTTTACTTTCATAACACCAAAACGGCAATATATTTACCTCGAAAGCCTTGGACAAAAGATGTCAACTATCAAATGTTGGGACTAAACAGATATAAAAAACCACCCGAAGGTGGCTATTGCCGTTTCAAACATCTTCATCCAGTTTTTCACGATCTAATTCCAGTAATTCTTGGAATTCCTTTAATCCCCTTAATTCCTGGATTTTATTCTCTAAATCGGGGATCGTATGAACATCTGGACTCGTATAAATCAGTCGACTGGTTTCTATGCCTTCTTTGCCACACATTATATGTATATCAACTAATACCGTATTATTATCATAACCTATAGACATAGTTCCATTGTATTTTAGCGCATTTTCAAATTCTTCTTGTGATGGATACGATGATTCATCTCCGTACTTTTTCGTTAACGATTTGCTTACTGGCTTCACGAGGCGGCCAATATTAATCTCTAATCTTTTAAATTTTCCATTTAAAAAAAATGCCATTGCTTCACGCTTTTTGTTAGCAAACGAAAAGTCAGAACATGAATAAAGTGATACTTCTTCTATTTGAGAATTTCCCTCAAATTTTTCAAAATCACATAATCTTTTCGAAAGAAATTCTTCTTCTGTCATGCCAAACTTTGCATCTTTATACCCATCAACTGCCATTGCACCAAAGCTAATCATTCCCAATGCAAGCATAACTGCTAATTTTTTCATATTATCTCCTTTTGCTTTGAGCAATATAACAATGAAAATAGTGTTAAGCCAACCCCCACAAACCTCTATCAAGTCCCCAAATGCAGATGTTTTGGAGAATTTTTTCGCTATGCTCCCGGGAATTCACTCCCTTGCCATCGCGATGCATCTTGAAATCCATAGAGTATATCAACTATTAAATGCTTGGTTTAAGCTTAAAGCACACCCTTTCTGTGCCCTCGTATTGACGCGACGTAAAATCTCAACAAGTACACCAGGATATTGACCATATTCTCTGCTCATTATCCCGACATCATCGGTAACAATAAATGCCGGATAACTCGTTGATGACGCATCCATATAACTCATCAACCCCGGCATTCCATCAGGTACAGGTTTCAATGTTTCAGGATCAAGTGCTCGCGCATATACCCACGGCGGAACACGTTTACGTTGCATTTCATCCTCAAAGAAACAAGTGTTGAGTTCAACTTGATTAAATATATCGCGGATTTGACTAATATTATTGAGGTTGAACGTGTCGAACAAAAGATGATTAAAATCGTCGCGTTTCAGGGATTCTTTTTCGTAACTTTTCCAGCCGCCCCCCGTTATGATATACAGGCTTTTATCCCCAGAAAATAAGATATTTTTATCTTTCATATACTGGCAGAGCAAATAAATAAAGTATGGTGAACCGATAAGACAAATATCTTTACCTTGATTTTTTATTCGTTCAAGGCTATTCAATGTTTCAACAAAATCTATTCGTTCTTCCGCTACGGTAAATGTCGTGGGATATAATAATTCTACCAAGCTCATAACATATTTAAACCAAATGTTATGAGCATTAAATCTATCTGGCCCCAAGTTGACCAACTCCATTTGATGATCAAACCAACTACCAACATATTTCATGCCATAACTCACAGAGCCTAAGAGTCTCTCAATACTTAGTCTGTCACGCGCCACCTGACTTTTTAAACCACTCGTGCCACTACTGGTAAACCAACTTTCAATCTCGTTCTCCTGAGCAGTTAATAAGCGAGTAAACTTAAAAACTGATGTTGGGAATACAGGTATGTCATCAATTTCCGTAATATTGTCATCTACTTTGTGTGCCTGACAGTAGTGACGATATTCTTGACAATGTTTATAGTGATGACGAAATGCATCAAACACAAGTTTATTTCTGATTTTTTCCTGTTCATCGTAAGACCAAGCTAATGGATCGCTCGAAAAAATCAAATCATCAATTTCTGAGCTTGCGGTGATTTCTTGTTTATCAATATATGAAGTCATACCTGTTTTACCCCTCCCGATAATTTAGAGAGTATGGCAACAACGCTGCCATACTCTTTTACTACATGTGGTACTTTTTAATATTATCATTAACAATATTGATTACGTTTTTTTGGTGCATCAAGTCATTCATGGGTTCAAAGGATAGCAATACACTTTTTGCACCACACTTTTCAATTGCCAGCTTAGCCGCAGCTATACATTCCGTATAATCTCCGACAGCGTTTTCTGTGATTATCTCTTCAAGTTTATTTTCGAGATTTTCATTAGGATACCTTTCAAGAACATAATCACGGATAAATGCACGTGTCTCTTGTTTAGCTTTCTTACTATCTTCGTTATAGTTAACCAATACCATTAACTGATGATCTATCACTGATAAGTCAATGCTATATTTATCAGCAACGGCTTTATACCTTTCAGCATATTCATATCTAACATCATTGGAGTCATCCCACTTAAAGATGAGAGGAATGCCTTTTTTAGCAGCCCACTCAACAATATGATGACTGGTTGCTGTGACATATCTCCGAGGCCCTCCTTGGGTATAAGCATGGGGGTTTACAGATATTTTAGGGAAACTATAAAAATCGTTATCAGGATTACAATAGCCTGTTGTTAAAGCATCGTTAATAATTTCATAACACTCTTCAAATAGTTGCTGTTGATATTCAACAGGGCGATTAAAAAGACGCATTTCATCTTTTTTTTCACAATCACTAAACCCCAAAATAAATCTCCCTTCGCTTAATTGATCCAATAAACAAGCCTCCTCCGCTATTCGGACCGGATGATGAGTTGTAATAATGTGATTCAACGAGCCAATTTTAATTTTTTCTGTTAAACCGAGTAAAAAACCAGAAACAGTCAGAGGAGCACCGACAATACCATTACCTGAAAAATGATTTTCATACACCAAAATCTGTTCAAAATTCAACGTGTCAACATGCTCTGTTATTTCCTGCATGCGAACTATACTTTGTTCTTGAGCAGTTGTTGAATTGATGAAGTTAAGGAAGAACAATCCAAATTTCATTTCTTTTTCCTTAGCTACTATAATAGCGATCGTTGTTTTTCTTTAAGAAACGGCATGACATCAGACTGGAAGAGTTTCATGGAGGCAATAATTTCATCTACTGTTCCATTAGCTTCAAATCCACAACAGATATTTGATATTCCTGTGGCGTCAATGTCTTTTTGAATGATGTCAATGCATTCCTGCGGGGTTCCCACGGGATTGATTTCGTAACTGTAATCAATGCGGCGATTAGTATCTTTATGTCCTTTTAATACAAAGTCACGCCACTGCCCTTTATTGAAATCATAACCTCTTGTTTTGTCTGAATCATCAAAAATGGTCGTGGCATTCACATAAGAGTCATACCAATGCCCTAGAAAATTCCGACAAATCTCTTTCGCTTTATTTGAATCATGATCTACAGATGTTATATATGATAAACAATGGTCGATATTATGAATATCGTGCCCATATTCTTGAGCCACCTCGTTATAGAGCTCAAGTTGTGCTTTCTTTTCGTTAGTATTTATAATCCAACTTAATATCATTGGTAAACCAAATTGAGCGGCCCATTCAGTAGTCGAGGCTGATTCAGCAACCACATAAACAGGTGCTCCACCTTTACTATATACTGTCGGGTTTACTTTTACCTTATGGAACTTGATATGTTCATTATCAGCTTCCATATATCCCTCGGTCATTCCATTTTTTATCAACCCGTACCAGCATTCCGCTAAAGCGCGGCTGTTATTCATATCTGTGCCAAATACACGAAAGTCTTTGTTGTAAAGCCCCCGACAAATACCAAACCGAAATCGTCCTTTTGACATTTGATCCAATAAATTCACATCTTCAAGTTGGCGCACTGGATGAGCTGTGGGAAGAACAATAGCCGCAGTCCCTACATTCAATTTTTTGGTTGCACCAAGTAAATACGCAGCAGCGACATAAGGGTTACCAAGCAAACCAAACTCCGTGAAATGGTGCTCTAGTAACCATACAGTATCAAAACCACACTCCTCAGAAATACGACCTAATTTAACCAAACGTTTCATTACTTCTGTTTGAGAAAATTGGGGGGGTTGGTATGTAAGCAAAAAGTTTCCAAATTTCATAGTGAGTCCTTATATACCCGTCATCTTTCAAGTTGCCTCTTTGTTGGCTGCACTCGCTCACCCCGGTCACATAGTTATCTATGCTCCCGGGGATTCACTCCCTTGCCGTCGCGATGCATCTTGAAATCCATAGGGTATATTTCTATTTAAGTAATAGGTTTTAAGACAACGAAATTGCTTGATTTTCAATCTCAATTTTCATTCGACGTTCATTGACTGTCGCAATAGTTAGATGTTCAAATGAGGGTTCAATAATATCAATATCAATATCAATATCAATATCCAGACGATCATTATCCATCGCGATAGCGGCCTTCGTAACCGATTGATAAAAATTGCGCAGGACCACTAAGTTTTCACCCAAGTCATGAGAGCTTCCCAGCAAAGAATATATTTTGCATCGCTTACTACGAATATTTGATAACAATGTGATAACTTCATCTTGCTTTACCCAATTGTCATTATTTGCAGTAAAAGCAATAAACGGTATATCAAGATACATCATGCTATTAATTGTAGAAGTTAAATCTTCCCAGCCAAAATCAAGGCAATCTCTCGCAAAGACTTCAGCACCCAATTTATGGCCTTCAAAATCCAGATTATTCGGTAGTTCATCAATGGGTAAACTGAGATAATCAAATCCTAAAGCTCTTTCAAGCGTATATTTTAAGTTAACAACACCGACCGCGGTGATTAAAAACGAAACATTAATTTCAGATAGACTTGCATAAACTATCCGTGCAGATAAGCTTGAAGCCAAAATACCACGGTTATTTATTTTTCGTGTATTTAACCAATCAACAACGGCTAATAGACTCTGTTTTCCTATAGACATTGTAAATTCATCAATTGTCCCTGAACTCAACCCAACGTGGTGAAGTGAATCATAGCGAATCACATGAAACCCATTCTGCGATAAATATTCCGCCAAGCCAGCAAAATGATCCATCCTTCGGGCAAAGCCCGACGCAATAATAATGGTATTCTTTCTCTTTGGGCTGTTTTCTTCTGGCAGCGTTTCCCAAACATGAATTTTTTTATTTCCTTCAACACAAAGAACATGGTCGATGGTTTTATATTTGGATTTATTTTCCATTCTTTTTACCTATTATGGGACAAATACAAGGAATTTATCTTCTTCCAAGAATCGAGTCTGTTCTATTTCAACCGCAACATCCTTAGCAGTATAGTTAGATGGCCTCTCATGAGAAATATATGTCACTAATCGTTGTAACGGCCTCATTCCGTCATGAGATCCACCAACTCGAAATATGTTATTCATTCCTGCTTCTACAATCCTTTCCGCACCTCTTAATGCCAACGCATCTCGATACTTAAATGCTGATTCCCAAGGAAAAATAGATATGGTTTGCGTCTTATTTTTTTGAACATAAGGCAATATTTTCTCAATATTATCGACGTGATGAAGATACACACATCTGCCAAGTGGTTGATTAAATTCCACACCCGCATTTGACTCAATAATCATCCAACGTTGATGAATATCCACCTCTACTTTTAATCCAGCAAACAAGCTCTCTTTTTGGACTAAAGAATAGGCCGCCTTTTCATCAAAATCTTTTTTGGCGTTTGGTAATATATGCGCATATAGATTAAGTTTTTCTATCAACGCTAGCTTAAATTCTTCATAATGACTTCCCATGTAGTATATGTTTTGGGTGGAAAAACAAGCTCGCTGATCGTAAAAACAAATATCATGGGCCGCACCGGTAGCTGCTGATGTCAAGTCAACTGGGTTATCAATAATGCAAAAACTCTTCTTAGAACCAAATTTAATCACGTCAACATAAGGTGGCGCTTGTCCTACAGCCCAATTAATCGCATCTTCTCCTCCCCAAGCAACAATGACATCCGCATGTTGCATAATTTCTTTTGCGAGTGATATATCCCCTTGATGTTGCCAATATACAACAGACAAAGAGCGCGTTATCGGATGATTAGGATCTACATCGATAAAGCTTAACGCTAATGCATGAGCTGTAAAAGGATCGGTTGATGATGTTTTTATAATACACTGATTCTTGGTTAAAATTGCGCGCAATATAGACATGATCCCAGATAATGGAACATTACCTGCCAACAGATGTACAGACTTACCTTTTGGGAAAGCCTTAATATAACTCTCATCCTGAGGCAGCCACTCATCCATGATATGGCGAGAACCAAGCTCATTATTTACAACATCATAAAGGCCACCTTTAGAACATAAAATCATAGATATCCAGTTGGCCTCTAACTTGGCCATTGCTTCTGAATATCCCATATATTTTTTTAAATCACGAATGTATGTCCTGCGTCTTGAATATTCTTCATTTTTCCATCGTTGCCCTACCGTATAGAGAAAATTGACAATATTATGCAACCGTAATTTATTATTTTCATTATAATCAATAATGTTTTTTACATGAGAATCATTCAATATTGGCAGGTAAATACTATTACCACCAAAATTAATGGATTGTACTAAATCATCACTTTCGGGAAAGATTTCAACCTGACCATTAATAATGAATGAAATTTTTTTAGTCATATTTACCATCCATTTAATAGGGTAATTCCAACTTAAGTTGCTGTTTAACCATCTTATAAACTGGTTATCCTAACACTTGCTTATTTCACTTTTATGTTACGACGATAAAAATAACAAAATATCCAGAAAATAAAATTTATGATTATAAGAAACCTAAATTATAAATTTAATTATAAATAATAACACTCTGAACTTTCAGCTCAGAAGCATTAATGTAACCCGGCGCTCATAAATATAATTCCCTTTCCATTCTTAGTGTCTTTAAAATAGCAAAATAAAATTTTCATATCAACAAAATTTATTAATAAAAAATTTAAATCAGGGAAATCAAGGTCTTCTTTATGTGAGAAATATTCATGAAGATTATTAAATCGATTATTCATTCAATAAATCCTTATAATAACTTTTCAAAATAGTAGATCACTTGGAGGGAGCTTAGTCCAATTTTTGCGACCTGAACAATTGCAAAATAATCTCAAACTACTAAATGGACTGAGTTATCCCGGTCATAGCCCCATACTCTGCAATGAACGACGCCAGATGAAAAAAATTACCTGTTTATTCACCCTAATTGAATAAAATTGAACGCCTGTGGCAATCCCTGCGTGAAACAGTAACACGAAATCATTGCTGTCAGTATATGTGGCAGTTGCTCAAAAAAATGAAAATATTTTTTAATTCATTTTCCTATAGGAATAACAGAGAATAATAAAATAGGGTGTATCATAATTATAAAAAGTTATTTAGAGGGTGCAACATTAATCTTTTAATTTCTAGTTTTTTGGGTTTCATTCTTTTTCCCTTTCATGATATTTTTTATGAAAAAAATAGCGAAACGTATTAATTGAAATAATTAATGATATGAAACAGCTCGACAAAATAGTCTCCCCATTTGAGGAAATACAATCTGGTTTGAACGATTTAAGTAATCATTAAATCAACACATAACACTAACCGGCTCGAATTATGTCTATGATATCCCCAAATGAACAGCGCCTGATGCAAAAACTGTCCAGAAAAGACACTGCTTGCAGGCTTATGGCAATTCAAGTCAAAGTCTTCTGTTATCTGAATGCTGTGTACTGTAACGAGATCTGCAAAACATAAACATCAATATCACCTAAGCAACGAATTGATAAAGGGTTTCAAGATCTGATGTTATAGAATATCATCAAAATCAGATCTGAAATTGACCAATTTAGCCGTAACTAGTAACTAACTTAACCAATTTAAACGTGGATCTATCATGACAAATAGAAATGTTATCTGGTTAGTAAGGCCCGTAGGTTATCAGGCCATTTTGAAACGTTGCCCTGGCTGTGAAGTAAAAAAGGCGTTTTATCCAGCCGGCACTTTTAGGGTTAATGCGCAGAAAAAAGTCTTAGATGTGTGGAGTATCTATAAATGTGAGAAATGTGATTACACCTGGAATATTGATATTTTTTCCAGGATTCATGTCAACAAATTGGAAAGCAATTTGTATGAACGGTTTTTGCATAATGATCAAGATGAAATACGACGGTATGCATTTGATTACCGCGTATTGGCAAAAAATAGAGCTGAACTCGGCGCTGCTCCTGACTTTATCATCGAAGGTAAAAAGCTTCAGGACATCGCTCAAATTCCAGCGGCAGAGATCACAATTCAGCTTGAATATCCCATTCCTATCAGGTTGATCTCAATCTTGACCAAAAAGCTCGCATTGTCACGTAGTCGAGTGGAGAAGCTCGTTGGGCAAGGCACTATTCAGGGGGTAACGGAAACGGAATTAAACAAAAAGTTGAAACGTGATATCACTCTTAGCGTTAACGTTAACAATTTATTGCAAGAATATGATAATTATGGCGTCTAAATGACGCCAGATTTCCTGGAGATGACATAGGCAGTAAAAATGAATGAAATGAATACGATAAAAAAATGGTGGGTGCTCACTGCTGTTTCAGTCGCGTTATCGCTGGTTGCTATCGATATGACCGTGTTATATACCGCGTTACCGAGTCTGACCCACAGTTTGGGGGCGAATACAACGGAAAAGTTATGGATAGTGAATATCTATCCTCTTGTCGTCTCTGGGCTGTTGCTAGGCGCGGGTACCTTGGGAGATCGTATCGGGCATAAACGGTTGTTTGTTTATGGTCTCATCATCTTTGGCTTCTCATCCTTGATAGCGGCCTACTCCTATTCGCCAGAAATGTTGGTGGTTTCTCGGGCATTATTAGGGGTTGGGGCGGCAATCATGATGCCTGCCACACTGTCGATTATCGCTTTGACATTCGAAGATGAAGATGAGAAATCATTTGCCATTGGGATTTGGACAGCGGTTGCTTCTGGCGGCGCGGCAATAGGTCCCCTGATTGGCGGCGTATTGCTTGAATATTTTTGGTGGGGATCAGTGTTTCTGATCAACGTTCCTCTGGTGATTTTGACACTCATTCTGTCGTGGTTGTTTGTCCCAACAGCGAAAACAGATTCGTCTCACCCGTGGGATCTTATTGGCTCATTGCAGATCATGGTTGTCTTGATAAGCTTCGCCTATGCCATCAAAGAATTTGCCAAACGGGAGCCTTCTTATATCGGAATATTGATAACTTCCACCCTGACGATAGGTTTTCTGACGTTGTTCATTCGACGGCAAAAACGCAGTGTGCATCCGTTGATTGATTTTGACCTGTTCAAAAGCCCGGCCTTCTCATCTGCGGTTATCGCCGGGCTGGTGGCTTCCGCCTGTTTGATGGGCCTTAATCTGGTGTTAAGCCAGCGTTTGCAACTGGTATTATCATTAACGCCTTTGCAATCCGGGCTCTATTTTCTGCCATTCTCATTGGGTGCGATTGTTGCAAGTCCTGTGAGTGGTTGGGTTCTTCCTCGCTTAGGGAGTGCACGCTTCCTTATAACCTCGTTGTTGATGTATGCCATTGCCATACTGGCGCTCATGGCGAGTTTTTCAACGCCGCTACCTTTGCAGATAATTTGCTTTTTTGCGCTCGGGACATGTCTTGGAGCAACAATGACTGCGGCATCCAGTACTATCATGCAGGCAGCACCGCCTAATCGGGCAGGGATGGCGGCGTCCGTTGAAGAAGTTTCCTATGAATTGGGTGGGGGATTGGGCATTGCGATCATGGGTAGCATTATGTCATTTATCTATAGCTATTTCATTGAAATTCCAGTGGATTCTCCTATCTACGATGTGGCTAAAGATGGTATTGATGGCGCATTGATTGCGGCAAAAGAGATGGCGCCGGATGCGGGGCAGGCTTTGGTCAGCCTTGCTAAGTCAGCATTTGATGATGCTGTTTTTTCTGTGATGGGTGCTGCGTCCCTGTTTCTTCTGATGATGGCGGTGTTGGTGTGGTTCAATTTCCGCCGCTCCTCACAGAGTGATGCATCTCATGCCGCGATTCATCGTCAGTGAAATAGATGAGCCGGATTGATTGTACTCATCGTTTCTTAATAGGAAATTAATGGTTGAATAAGGGAACCGCTTTTTGGCTGGTTCCCTGACCTAACACACCGGCGACTAGTCGGGTAAGTTCCTCGACCCAGTATTCTGGGCGGCCTCTTTTCTCTATCTATACCCTATGGATTTCAAGATGCATCGCGACGGCAAGGGAGTGAATCCCTGGGAGCATAGATAACGATGTGACCGGGGTGAGCGAGTGCAGCCAACAAAGAGGCAACTTGAAAGATAACGGGTATATATGTAGAAGAGTTCATAAAAGCCGTAAAGTGAGGGTATGGTTAAAACAAAACATTAACCAAATTACTTATTTGATAGTAATAATGTATTAATTATTTTGGTCCAGCTCAAATATCTGGATTGATTCGTGGAGGTTTCTTTTTTTATTGCTACTTTTAAAATCGTCACTGTGTTTTTAGTACCTGAATAAATGACGCTAATTATCATTCCATGTGGGTAGCCGGGCTATCAATTCCCGTTTTTTTACTCTGCATGTTCGCTTTCTCTGGTAGTCAAAAGTAAACGCTGTGTTATTCGACTAATTTGTATGCAGAAGAGTATGAAGTCTGCATAACGTTTTAATTTCGTTTCTGCCCGCAGGGCTTGCAATGGAAAGGTGAATATTATGCGTGTTCAATTAGGGCAATTATATGATTTGCGATATTCGCTGAGCGTTGATCAGTTGTGTGTCGGTGAAGTATTAATGCCCTTGGAGCGATTGGCACCGGCACATCTTAAGGTAGCGATTGAATATCTATTGCATAAGTATTCTGTTCTGAGAGCACGGTTTGTTGGTAGCGGGATGAATATGAAGATGGATTTCGTGCCGCCTAGCCGTGAATTATTGCATCAGGTTTTTGAAGTTAGAGAGCAAACCGATAGTCCATGTGATCGCCGGCGCTTAATATCAAACTACATTGCTGAGGTTAGGGCTGCCATGAATTTGGCAAATCCGCCGTTATTGCGTTATTGCTTGTTTGATGGCAATTGTGCCCGTGATCAAAGATTGGTATTGATATTCAATCATCTGGTCTGTGACGGTATTTCCAGCAGGATCTTATGGCGAGATCTTTCAAAGGCATACAGAATGTCAGTGAATGGTCAGCCCCTTGCGCTTGAGAATGCCACAAATTATGAGCAATTTTGTGCTGAATTGTATGAACAACATCGGCAAATCGTAAAAGCCGCTATCCCTGATGATGAACAACAAGTTGAACAACCTACCCTGAATATTCTCGGCGGGCGGAGTGTTGAGTCACTACCCATTAGTAGATTGTCTGAGGCCGTCACAGAAGTCAGGCAGCTTGATGGTGAAGCCTTAAACAGGATACGCCTTTTGGCTAAGCAACATCGTGTTAGTGTTGCAGATTTGTTGTTAGGTGGTTGGTTAAAGGCGCTAGCGGCTGTTTTTGGGAAGGGTAGCCTGAATATGCTGTTGTGGGTCAGTCCTCATTTTGTGGGGTATTGGGAAACCTCGGTGGTTAATCTTGTCGGGTCAGTATCATTTCCAATCACAGTTAAGTTTAATATTGATCCAGATCCATCGTTGGATAGCACCCTCCAGCACACGGTACAAGCGTTCAATCACGCGATGGAAAAAGCGGCGGATTATGCTGCAACTTACTTTGTGCCTAATTCCATCTTTGGATGGCCTGAACTTCCTGCAATTTCTTTTAATTTCATTGGTGATCAACGACGGTCCCCCAATGTTATTGGTTATGAACTGTCGCCTGAAAAAATACGTATTGGGAAACCGGATCAAGATGCGCAAGAGATACCATTGAGCATGGATATAGAGATCTATGCTGATACGATGGAGGTCACTATTTCTTCCAGACCAGATTGCCATCTACAGATTTTACCACCTCGTTTAATGGATCTTTGGTTAGACATAATTGGAGAACTTGGAATTGAACAGCCATTTTTCTCTGGTTATTAATAGCATACCTCACCATTTTTTCGCCTTTTATGGTCGCATAAATAGTAGCACTGTTGTTCTCTGGCACTAATCGTTGCTGATTGGTTGAAGAGTTCGCGTTAACAAATGTGCGAAGAGGGATATGGGGAAGTCAGAAGGTTCATAGGCATAAAATTTGACGTATGGGGGACGAAAGCCTGATGCGTCTTGATAATATGCAGCTTAAAACGGGCTACACGTGTGATGTATTGTTTCGTGATTTGGAGAAGAGTGGCATGCAACTATTCAATCTGGATTGGGTGAAACGTAATATCGTATTGCCCAATGTTCCGTTATTAACTCAATGTACTGTCATTAGTAGAAACGCCAATTTTACTCACCATGTGAAGGAGTTGCTTGAAGTGAAGGGAATTGATGTTGTTGGTATTGATCTTGTTGCAGATCCTGCCTCTCAAATTGATGCAATAGGGAACACGGACACCCTGATCTATTTAGCTAGCCACGAGGAGTTCTTGAACGCTGCGGATATTGTGGCTAATGAATTACGTGAGTTAGAAAGTTTACGTCTTATTGCTAACAGAATTGCCGAGCGCCATCACGAAGCAAAAACGCAACTTTGGGTTCTTACTCAAGGTGTGCAGGTGTCTGGCGAGCATTTTAATACGGTAGGCTTGTCTGGTAGTAGTTTATGGGGATTAGGCCGGGTCATTGCCAAAGAGTACCCATATATTGAAGTTGGCTTGATTGATTTGCCGGTTAAACAGGTTGGGGACGAAGAGATAACATCGGTTCTTGCCATCATGCCAAATCAGCATGAACAGAGGGAGTTTCTCGTTCGTGATCAATGTACTTGTCAGCGTCAGGTTAGACCGTTAGCAGTTAGCCAAGAAAAGACGGAGATAAAACAGAATGCGAACTATCTTATCACCGGCGGGTTTGGCGATACCGGGCGTATGCTGGCCGAGAATCTGTTTGCGGCTGGGGCAAGGCACGTCACGTTGATGGGACACTCCGCTCCGTCGGTTAATTTAATTACTGAGTCTGAACAACGAAAAGCACAGGGTTGCAATCTCCGTTTGTTCCAAGGTGATGTAGCTGATATTGAGGACGTCAAAGCAATATTGCGACGTATCGATAGAACAGGTCACCCTTTACGGGGGATCTACCATTTGGCAAGCGCCGTTGAAGGCGATCTGCTTACCACGTTAAACAACCGTTCGGTTGAAAAAGTTTTCCGCCAGAAAATAGCGGGAATCTGGAACCTACATCTGGCAACTCAAGAGCTAAGCCTAGATGGATTCATTACATTTTCCCCACTGTCAGAGATTATTGGAGTTGCAGGTCAGGGGGCATATGCTGCCGCGAACACATTCGTGGATGCTTTGATGAGATATCGGGTCGCGACTGGGTTACCAGGCACGGGGATCACATGGAAGCTTGAGGGTGATATTAAAAATGTCATAGATACCGTCATCAGCGCGGATATTCCTCATTATGCCAAGCTGATTGCTGGAAACTTTAGTCAGGTTGCTCTGGAGAGGATGATTTACCGGCAAGAGCCGGTGAATGATATAGAGCCTACTTTCAGTTCTACGCAAATTGATGATGTGGTCACGCCAGAAAAACCTTCCCATGAAGAGCAACGTCAGGCAATGACTGAAATAGTGATAGAAGAGCTTAAAAAATTGGTTGCAGGAGGAAACGTTACTGCCGACACGAAGTTGAATGAGATTGATATGGACTCTATGTCAGCCATTACGATTGCTCAGCGGTTGCGTGGAATCATTGGGAAATTAATCCCCATGTCTGTCTTTTTTGACGACTGTAGCATTTCTGAGCTGGTTGAAAAGTTGAAACGCTATTTCTAACGAGCCGTTGATTGATGGAGTAACACCAAGCACAAATTTTGCCCTCTCCGTAACGAAGCTAACTTACCAGAGGGGATACTGTTTAAGTATTTATGGAGCTTGACACGTTATGTATAAAGATTACCCACAGACTGGTGATGAAGAATTGCTGTCCATGCAGCAGAGCGCTTTATGGTTCATTGACAATTATACTCCTGGCGATTCCAAATATAATATTTCCATGGCATTCCGTATTCATGGATCGTTTCAAATCGATGCTTTTCGCTATGCGGTCAACCGTCTCGTTTCCAAGAATTCTACCCTGAGAAGCACTTTCATTAATGTGAATGGTGAGCCAAAGTTGGTCATTAACGAACACTTGCCGCCGACGTTAGAGGTTTTCGATGCAACGAACTTGAGCCAAGGCGAGCTTGAAGATGCCGTTCAGAACTTTCATTCCATCCCTTTTCAATTAGAAAAAGTGTCGTGTCTGCGTTTTGGTATCTACGTTGTCAGTGCGGAAGAATACGTTTTACATATGTGTGTTCACCATATTGTGTCGGATTTTACTTCACTGGAGCTGATGTGGGATCAGCTTGAACACTATTATCTGGCTGAACTTGGCGAAGATGATGATTCCTGGTTACCGCCCATTGAGGATTTCAAGGATTATGCAATCAAAGAACGAGAATATTACCAAAGTGAAGCAGCAGAGGAATCGAAAGCTTATTGGAGTGAATGTTTAAAGCAGCCACCGGCCATGTTGCAATGGGATAGTTTTTGGCGCAAAGGCGCTAATGACAAGTCATCCATTCTGTTTAGTATTGGTGAAGAGACAACCAAAAAAATCAAGCAGCTTGCTTCAGAAATAGGAGGATCGATCTTTACGGTCATATTAACCGCATGGAGTGCTTACATTACCAGAGAGACAAAAGCTGCCGATATCGTCATGGGGGTACCAGTATCGATGCGTCATTCAGTTCATCAGCACATTGTCGGCTGTTTGTTTAATGTATTGCCCATACGTTTATCCGTCGAGCAGACATTTCATCACTTCCTCTTAGCAGCGAAGGAGCGATTGTTATCGGCCCTTGATAATCGAAATTTTTGCCTCAGCCAAATGGTCGAACACCTGGCTGTGGAACGACATGATGATCGTAACCCACTGTTTCAGGTTGCGGTGAATATGTTAGGGCATGCAGGACAATCGCGTTGGGTGGCGCTGGAGATGGCTGACGATTCTGTTCAAGCATCATGGGCGGGACAAACTATTTCCCCATTCAGGGTTTGTCAGCAGGAAGGTCAACTTGATATTGAACTGTTGTTTGTCGATGCCGGTTCCCATTTAAGATGTGAGTTTAAAGCAGATAAACATTTTTTCTCACATTTGGGCCTTCAGATATTTGCAGAGCGCTTCAAGCAAGTGCTTGAGATGCTGATAGCAGATCCTGATGAAGAGATGAATACTTTGTTGGCGCTAAAATCAGAGGATTACAATCTGCCATCTGGTCCGATTAATTCTAACGCTCTCCCGGAAGTGTCAAACCAAACTCTCGTTGCGCTTTTTGATCAACGAGTAACGCAACAAGCGGCGTCAGCAGCGATTCGTTATGGTGCCGATACATTAACTTATTTGGATTTGCAGCGTTGGTCGCTGAAAGTCGCTGTTCAGCTTATACAAAATGGGGTGGTGCCCGGTGATCGCGTCGGAATTGCATTGTTGCCGTCACTGGAAGCGGTGGTGGCCATGCTTGGTATTATGCGTGCGGGCGCGGGATACGTACCGTTAGATCCCAGGTTGCCCCAGAACCGTCTGGCGCAGATTGTCGAACAATCAGCGATGAAGCTTGTTGTGGTTAACGCTGATGTTGATCCAGATAACAGGTGTACAGCTAAGCTGATGACCATTGCGGCGACTGAATCCGCCTTGGCGTCAGGGCCAGTTGATCATTCGACATTTGATCATTGTACGCCTTCTTCAATCGCATACAGTGTCTTCACTTCCGGTTCCACCGGGATTCCCAAAGGCATTGATGTTGAACACAACAATGTTGTTTCCTGTTTTAACGCAATGGACGAATATTTGGCCCCCGCGCCAGGCGAGGTGTGGACTTGGTTCCATGCGGCCAGTTTTGACTTATCTGTGTGGGAGATTTGGGGAGCTCTGTGTTCTGGTGGGGTTTTAGTCATTGTGCCCGATGATATACGCAACCAACCTGACAAGTTGCTGGATCTTCTTGAAGCAGAGCAGGTAACGATTATCACCCAGACGCCATCCAGTTTGAAAAGCCTGTTATCTGAGTTTCAGGCTCGGCCAAGAGCTTATGCGATAAAGCATTGGGTAATTTGTGGGGAAGCGCTGCTTAGTGCCACGATTCGGCCCTATTTAGATGAGCGGTGGACATTGTGGAATGTGTATGGTCCGGCGGAGGCGACAATTTACACCACAGTGGAAAAAGTAACGAAAGAACTGACTGACTACAATGTGATCCCCATAGGCAAACCGTTAAACTTCGCAACGGTCTATCTTTTAAATCCTGCGGGGCAAACACCCCCGATAGGTGAGGTTGGCGAAATTTACATTGGTGGTCGTGGCGTTGCCCGTGGTTATGTTGGCCTTGAACAGTTAACAGAACAGCGCTTCATTGCCGATCCCTATATTCATCATGGACGTATCTATAAAACCGGTGATTTAGCCTATTGGGATGGGGAACGAATCCATTTTTGCGGGCGCGTGGATGACCAGGTAAAAGTTTCGGGTTATCGAATTGAAATTGCTGAGATTGAGGATTGTCTCAATCGCCATCAGGCTATTGCGGACGCTGCCGTTATTATTGAATCTCACGAAGGGCTTGATCGTTTAGTCGCAATATTCGTCCCTGTCAGTAAGGATAACCTTCCCGAAGAGTCCGCTATTCGTGATCACCTTAAAGCTTATCTCCCCATCTACATGTTACCCGGCAGGATGCTGCTGGCGGATGAATTGCCGCGTAATGCTCACAACAAAATTGATAGAAGAGCATTAAATGGCTTGATTGAAGCGGGGCAATTGACAGATATCAGTTCGTTGAGACCCGCGCCTGTGTTACCTGTTGATTCGGTTTTTGCCGAAATTTCGAGAACTTGGTGTGAAGTGTTGGGAAGATCAACCGTCGGGCTGGATGACGCATTTTTTAATATTGGCGGTAATTCATTGGCACTGATGCAAATCCATGCACAGCTCGTGCAATTACCGGGATGTGGTGCCTTGGCTCCTTCAGATTTATTCCGTTTTCCGACTATTCGAAAGTTAGCTAATTATCTTTTAAGCCCTCTGCAATCGATAACACCGGTAGAAGTTGCGGATAAAACAACCCAAACGCGACGTCAGAAAACGTTGAATGCAAGAAAGGCATTGAAAGAGAAACAAACTCATTCGTTGAAAGGGGAACCAGATGTCTGATAATGCGATTGCCATCATTGGCGTAACCTGTCGGTTACCTGTGGCGAATAGCTTAGATACGCTATGGGAGAATCTTGTTGCAGGCCGAATGCTTGCCAAAAGATATAGTCAGGAAGAGCTGATTCGCCGTGGGGTAGCACGGCATATATTCACTGCAAAAAATTATGTTCCTGTCGATTCGTGTTTATCGGATATTGATCTATTCGACCCGGATTTCTTTTCAATCAGCCAGCGAGAAGCTGAATTGCTCGATCCTCAACATCGAATGCTGCTTGAATGCGCATGGGAACTGGCCGAAGCGACGGGTTATGGTAATCCTTTCCGACGCCCGCGTATCGGGGTTTTTACCGGCAGTTCGATGAATACCTATTTGCCTAATGTCATTAAATCTGAGTGTGATCTGGTTTCAATAATGGGAACAGAGCTCATGCTGACTAACGATAAGGATTATCTACCAGCACGGATTTCATACAAACTAGGTTTTAACGGTCCGAGCGTAGCTGTCTTGACCGGTTGTTCGACATCACTGACAGCGGTGCATATGGCGATACAAAGCCTCTTGCTTGGTGAGTGCGAGATTGCTTTCGCTGGTGGTGTCTCTGTATGTACCTATTCTCGACCGGGTTATTTTTACCAAAACGATATGATCTTCTCAGAAGATGGATATTGTAGACCGTTCGATGAGAAGGCATCAGGGACTTTCTTTGGTGATGGCGCGGGGCTGGTGGCGCTACGGCCATTGGATGAAGCCATTAGCAATGGGGATGCCATCCATGCGGTGATCCTCGGTTCAGCGGCAAATAATGATGGTTCAGCGCGGGCTGGCTTTGCGGCGCCGGGGGTGGATGGGCAACGAAAACTGATTTTGGATGCTCAAGCGCTTGCCGGTGTTGGGCCGGATGAATTAGGGATAATCGAGGCGCATGGTACCGCAACGCCGCTTGGAGATTCGGTGGAATATGCCGCGCTTTGTCAGGCTTTCCGCCAGAATACGGAGCGTGAGAGATTTTGTGCATTGGGATCGATCAAGGCTAACGTGGGCCATTTAGCGGCGGCGGCGGGGTTTGCTGGATTAGCCAAGACGATAATGGCATTAAAGACTGGCACGATTGCCCCACATCCGACGTTCAGCAAGGCCAGCGCTGCTATGAATCTTGAGCAAAGTCCTTTCATTATCAATACCACGCCCATCAACTGGCCGGTGAAAGGACCACGACGGGCGGGGGTGAGCTCTTTTGGCGCCGGTGGCAGCAATGTTCACATGATTTTGGAACAAGCACCGGTAAGAAAGTCAGGTAAAAATAGCGTTGGCTGGCGAGCCATTCCGTTAGGGGGACGCAGCGCTAATGCCCTGAACACATTGAGTACCAATTTGGCAAAAATGCTGGAGATTAAACCCGATACGCATATTGATGAAGTGGCTTTTACTTATGCGGAAGGCCGTGCAGCCCAGCCATACAGAGCCTGTTTATACGCTAAAGATGTGAAAATGTTGATTGATGGTATCAGAAATGCAGATTTCACCGTCACAGCGCAAATCTCTGAACCACAACGTCTGGTGATTGCACTTGGTCCTGTTATTCGATCCGCTTTATCCGTGCAGATACCGGGTTATTGGCAAGAAATGGATAGGCTGCTTGCTGCATTGCCGACCGATGTTTCCCATAACATCGGTAAAATCGATATCACTGAAATGACAATAAATGATGGCGATAAGGGAAAAATTGCCAATCTTGTGGCGATAATTGCGGCGATCAATTGTTGGCGGAAGATAATTTCGACGCCAATATTCATCATATCCGATAGTCGTTACGACCTTGCTGTGGCCTGCTCGCTGGGTATGCTGACATTGCCTGAAATCGTTGATAAGTTGCCAAGAAATGTGACATCACATTTTTCTGAGCATGGTAATTTCGCTGAGCGTGATATAGCTTTGCCCGGAAGTTTTTGGTCTAAACATCACGGCATGATTGATGGCAATAATGTGAAAGCTATCTTGATTGATGGTGCGCTGCCGAGCTTACAGCAGCAGAATAAAGTTATATCAGCAAATGATGTGATATTAGATTTGGGCCATTCGCCTGATAGTTTCTCTGAAGTCGTTGTAAATCCTGAAAATATTATTCGTTTGGATGCTCTCCATGAAGAGCGCGACTCGGCTTTAGTCAAACTGGTCGGCAAGCTCTGGCAACGCGGTTTGGTGATAGATTGGTCGATATTGCGAGATGGAGAAGTTGTTCAACGTATTCCACTCCCGGTTCAACCTTTGCAACGTCGGCGCTGTTGGTACACCGATTCAACATTAACAGAGTACAAACCAGAACTTGGCACTGGTCAACCTGTAGCAAGCTCTGAGACTTCCGACGAGTCAGTCGGCGTTTATGTTGAACGTTGGAAGCGAACGCAGCGCTTGTCGCCGATATCATCAGCGGTGGCTAAGCGTAACTGGCTGATTTTCTACGATAACAGTGATAAAGAGATGTGTCCGATCGCGGATGTGCTGCGTGAGCTGGGGCAAAACGTGTTTGAAGTGCATGAAAATCGTGTCACTTCTCTTGATAAAACTGCCTTCGATGAAACTGCTTTCGATGAAACAGGGTACATCGTCAACGTTGACGATCCCGTCAGTGTTCAGCGTTTGATGCTAAGGTTGAAGGCACAACCAGCGCATACACCAGATCATATCCTCTTCATTTTGGGTGATATCCCGTCAGTGGATGAAGTGCCGGTAGGGGAAGATCGGTTCCCATTTACGCTGTTTAATAGGGTAAAAGCGTTTTCTCAAGTGGGAAATAAAGCCATTTCGTTAACATTGATCGGACCCGGTTTTATCGACGTGATGGGCAGCGAACCACGGAGTATTGAACGAGCTACGGCGCTGGCATCCATCTCGGCGATCAATCAGGAATTGCCCGGCATGATAGTGAAAGTTATCGACATACCGGCCAAATCACTTAGCTCTCTTAATGATGCCCAGTATATCGTGGCTGAACTTTTTACTGCTCATAATCAGAATGCGGTTGCTATGCGTCAAGGTTGGCGTTGGGAACGCTATTTTGACGTTGAAAACCCAGCGGTTAGCGAAAATCTTTCATCTGACATGATCTGTTTAGTGACCGGAGGATTAGGAACAGTTGGTTTTGGCGTTGCACAATATCTGGTCACCAAGTTTAACGCAAAACTTATTCTGCTCGGTCAGACATCCAGAGATCTCACCCAGTCTGATACATTGCAGAGCCAACGGATAGCGCAATTGCGCAATATGGGGGCGGACTTTGCAGTGATTACTGCCGATGTAACAGATAAAGCTGGTGTGTTGGCAGAACTTTCCCGTGTGGAATCCAGACTGGGGGCTGCTAACTGTTTTGTCCATGCTGCCGGGCTTTCTGGTCAGGCAACAATCCAGTGGTTGCAAAATTCGGCTCAGCATGATTGGGAAAAGTTGATGCAGCCGAAGTTAAAAGGGGCTGCTGTTTTGCATGAAATATTTGCCGATCGTCCTCTGAAATTTGGCTGTTTTACCTCATCTCTATCGGTTTTCGCGGGGGGGTTGGGGCTTGCACCCTACTCTGCGGCAAACGAAGCTTGTGCCGCATTTGCTTCAATCCACCATTTGGATAAACCCTATTTCTCCATTGATTGGGATGGATGGGAGGGTTGGGATGAGTCAAGTAGCTTCAAATACAGCGTCAATCGTGCTCGCCCTTTACGTCATGCTGATGTCGTTAATGCGTTGGATATTATTTTCTCGGCATGCCATGCAGAGCCGCGTTTTGCTGTCTCCACCGTACCTTTGAATGAGCGGTTGCATAATATTGTGGAGAATTCATTGCAAATGGATACGGCGCAGACTGCAATGGTATCTCCCTCGGCATCAAATAAATCCATTATCGATGATATGACCGCTATTTGGCGTGGTGTACTGCGCTGCGCAGTTGATCATGAATCGAACTTTTTCGATTTAGGGGGAGATTCACTGGTCGGGGCTGAGTTGGTGCGACAAGTTAATGCTCATTTTAATGTTGTGGTATCTATGGTTGATCTTTTCGAATCGAGCACCGTGGCGTCTCTTACGATGCAAGTAGAGAAAAAGCGTAATCAAGGCGGTGTGCTATAGCGCGGATCGGCAAGACCAACGTGTTCGGGAAAGGGAATTAGCATGAAATCAAAAATACAGATGCATTATTCAACAGATATTGCGATTACCAGCATCGCTGGACGTTTTCCTAATGCAGATTCGAGTCAAGATCTTTGGAATGCGATCTTAGGGAAACGGGAACTGATTTCGAGTTATACCAATGAAGAACTTCATCATCGGGGCGTTGATGTGGATGAAGGCGGATTGCATTACGTTCCGCGTGGTGCGTACCTGCAAGATCCAGAGGCGTTTGATTACAGCTATTTTCAAATGATGCCAAGAGAAGTTTCTAAAATGGACCCTCAGCAACGGATTTGTCTGGAGGTTTGCCATGAGGCACTGGAACTTAGCGGTTATTCCAGCGGGGCAGACGCAGGGATCTGTTCAGTGTTTGTCGGTTCTCGCCAGAGTACCTGGCAAACCGATATATCGACGCAGAACCATTCTCCTGCTGACACCATGCTGCTATTTGGCGGAAGTTCTGTAGATGCTTTGGCAACGCGTGTGGCGTATAAGCTCAACTGCTTAGGACCTGCTATCAGTGTTGGCACTTTTTGTTCAGGTTCGCTGGTTGCTGTGCACATGGCTTGCAACAGCTTGTTGCTAGGTGAAAGTGACATGGCGTTGGCGGGTGGTGTTTGCGTCAGGTATCCCGCTCATGTTGGCTATGTTTACCATGCAGGGGGAATATTATCCCCGACGGGACGCGTTCGTGCATTCGACGAGAAAGCTGACGGTACGATTTTCTCTGATGCCACCGCGTTCGTGGTTTTACGCCGTCTGGAGGATGCTCTGCTTAATGGCGAGCCGATTTTAGCGGTTATCAAAGGATCGGCAATCAACAACGATGGGGCGGTCAAAGCGGGTTATAGCGCTCCGGGTGTTTCAGGTCAGGAGCAGGTGATCCGTCGTGCGCTTGCTGCGGCTGATGTCCGAGCTGAGCAGATTGGTTTGATTGAAGCGCATGGGACTGGCACACCTGTTGGTGATGGGATTGAATTACGAGCACTAGGGCGAGTATTTGCCGACGTATCGGCCAGATCGTGTGCTTTAGGTTCGATTAAATCCAATCTTGGTCATGCTGATTGTGCATCAGGTATCGCCGGGCTGATAAAAGCCATCTATGCTGTCAACTTAGGCATTATTCCGCCATCAATGAATTGTGAATCTCCTTGTGCTGAACTGCGGGACCCTGAATCCCCGTTTTATGTACCTACTGAATCCAGAGATTGGGATAACGATAAAGCGGCGAGAATTGCCGGTGTTAGCTCGTTTGGGATCGGTGGCACCAATGTTCATGTTATCGTTGCTGAACCACCGGCGGCAAAGCCTGACACACCTTCCTCGGCGGCAGTACATCTGATCCCGCTGAGCGCACGTACCGAGACAGCGTTAGCGCAAAAAATTTTAGATTTAGTGAAATACCTTGAACAGAATCCAGAAACGAATATCGCTGATGTGGCATTCACCTTGCAGCGTGGGCGACGACATTTACCCATACGCAAGGCGATTGTCGCACGTGATATCCATGAGCTGATATCGAGCCTGCTAGATAAAGCCCTAGTGGTGACCCCTCAATTGAGTGAACTGCAAGAGATGTATATTTCGCCTGCCTCTGTCTGGCAGGCCGGGGGAAGTATCAATTGGGATATTTTTTACCAGAGCGAATATCGTAAACGGCTCCCGCTGCCAACTTATCCATTTGAAAGAACGGCAATCTGAGCTGTAAAAACGGTAGAGATCGTCTTCATTTTGAGGAAAGTGAGGTTGATATGAGTAATATTGAAATTATTCAGAGAGAAATAATCGCTATTTTTGCAGAGACATTTGGTTTATCGAAAGAAGAGATAAAACTAGAAATACCGCTGGTTGAATTGGGGGCGGAATCACTCTTGTTATTCGAAGCCTTAGAGCCGATCCATAAACAATTTGGTATAAAACTTTCAGTGCGGCAATTTTTCGCAGAATTACAAACAATTCGTCAACTCAGTGAATATATCTTGATGGCGGATAAAAACAGGGTTGTGGAAGATAACCATTCGGTTACTCAACCCGTCTTGGCTGATCAGGAAAAAAGGTCTGAACAATCCGATACGCCAGATATTCCACCGATTAATAAAGAACGCTTTTTCCAATGGATGTCGAGAAGTGCGCCATCGATTGAATCTGAGGAGAGAAAAAAGTATCTGGCTTCATTTATATCTAAATATAACGAGCGAACGATTAAATCAAAAATTCATTCGGTAGCGGTACGTAAAAATATTGCCGATAGCCGTTCTGGAATTGGCTTTAAACCCTCGATAAAAGAGCTACTTTACCCGATTGTCTGCACCAAATTTGCCGGACCTGTTGTCAAGGATATTGATGGTAATGATTACATTGATATGACGATGGGGTTTGGTGCGCATTTGTTTGGCCATAGCCCACCCTTTGTAGTTAAAGCGCTCACTCAACAAATAGACAACAGTTTTGGTTTGGGAACTCGGCATGAGATAGGCTTAGAGGTGGCTGAACTTATCAAAGAGATTACCGGCATGGATCGCGTTGCTTTCGTCAATAGTGGAACAGAAGCGGTGATGAATGCGGTTCGGGCAGCACGGGCGCTCACTCGCCGTAATCATATTGTGCTCTTTTCTAGCAGTTACCACGGGCATTGGGATGCCGTACTGGCTAGAGCGGGTGACTATGATGAAGCTAATGCGACAAAACCCGTTTCGGTGGGCATACCTGAAAATATGGTTGCTGATGTTTCGGTGTTTGGGTTTGGTTCCAATGAGGCGATTGAGTTTCTCAAAACTAATAGAACCGATATCGCTGCGGTGCTGGTAGAACCTGTACCAACGCGTGACCCAGGATTGAGCAATCCAGATTATTTGCGACGTTTGCGTCAAGTGACCAGGGAGTTAGATATTCTGCTGATATTTGACGAAATCGTGACAGGTTTCAGATCTCATCCCGCGGGTGTTCAGGGGTTATTCGGCATTGAGGCGGATATGGTGACCTATGGCAAAACGATAGGGGGTGGGATGCCACTGGGTGTCATTACGGGTAGGAAGAAGATGCTTGATTCGATTGACGGTGGAAACTGGAATTTCAACGATGATAGTTTCCCCGCGGCGGAGCCGACATTCTTTGGTGGGACCTATTTTCAACATCCGCTTTGCATGACTGCTGCGAAAGCCACTTTGCAGGAGATCAAGAGGAGAGGGGAAACTTTTACCAAGGTACTGACTCAGCGTACTGAATCGTTTGTTTCACGTTTGAACCAACTGTTCTTAAGCCGTCGGGTTCCTATCGAGGCAAGATCGTTTTCCTCATTTTTTAGATTAATGCATCGCGATAACATGGATTTGCTTTACTACAACCTATTGATGAGAGGGGTTTATATTTGGGAATGGCGTTGCTGGTTTATCTCTGATGCGCATGATGACACTCATCTGGAAAGCGTTTATTTGGCATTTGTGGATAGTTTGGATGAACTTGAGGAAAACAACCTGCTTCCTCGATATAGCTAGATCAAACTGGCCTGTTGTGAGCAATAACTTATTGAATGATTAAGCATCCTATCCTCTGGCTGTGCTGAGTTCGATGCTCTGAAACGACGGCTAATCCTTGGCAAATTGGCGAGATTTTCAGGAATTTTGCAGTTGAGTAGCTATTGAGCGCCTTTTGAGGACGTACCGCCTTTCTATTGAATGGAAAGGCGGGTTAATAGCAAATTTGTTTGAATGGGTAATTTGTGGAGCTACGATGGAAAATCAAGTTATTGAACCAACCTATAGTGTTTTAGGCATGGAGATAAAAAATCCAATTATCGTTGAATCGGGCCTGCCTTTCTGATCAAGCTAAAAATATTCGTCAGTTTATCGTTCATAGTGCTGGAGCGGTCGTGACAGAAACGATCTGCCCGCGTTCAGAAAAATTAATGCATCTTGAAATCTATAGGGTATATACCCTCCTTACAATTAAATAACACTATTTTATAATTAGCATATTGAATTATTGTAAAAATAATTTTCCACAATTATTGCTAGCGGCAATCCCTATCATATCTCACTAGCCTTCCCAATTGAAATATTCAAACTTAACCTTTATACCGATATAACTCCCCCCACATTATATTAGTTATTTTCTCAATATGATCAAAACGCCCTGCTATTTTCTCCAATATTTGCGGTGATAATGTGGCCTCAAATTTCAACGCTAGAATAGATAAAACTTTCCAGTTTTCAATCAATTCCGTGCAACGTTCAATCAGAGAAGGTGCAATATCAGCTCTAATTAAAGAATGTTTTAACAAATTCAAATTGGGTATCACATACAATACACTAATATGATCAAACAATCTTTTAGCCGCCCGGCAAGCTTCTTCCTCTGCCTGCTGAAACGCGTTCAGACATAATTTGCCATAATTTTTCAACGCATCATAATATTCAGGAAAAGTATTAAATAATTCGGCCTGATGCATCAGTAATTCCCTTACCGGCATAGCTTCCTGATCTTTCAGTGAGTCAATAATATAAAAATTACCCATATGATCATAAGTTTCATTGGACACTTTATCAGAAAGCGCTAAATAAAATTGCTCAGATGGCATCCATGCCTCACAAGCATAGGATTCCCGATCAACCACCAAAGAATCAAAGATACACGCTTGTGAATAATCATCCGTAATAGCGGAGATCAACACAGCATGCAGGTATTCTGGTTTATTAGCATAAACCTCAGAATAAGATAAATGTACCGAATTAACCCAAGCAACGACGCCCTTCCTCTGACATAATAATTCATATAATTGAAGACGCCAATGAGCGTAATCTATCGGTAATGAAATTATATTTGCCCCCAAAGTCGCGGCACCAGTTAGCCCAACGGTTTCAACTGAAAAAGTATATTCAGGCATATTCAGTGCATCATACCCACTACGAAACAGATAACCATTGCCGGCTTCAAAGATCTCTGCCTCAAAAATCTCTTTACCTTGTAGATGAAGTAATTTTGTCAAGCTACCGGTAAAACAATTTATCGCAACATTTGCATATGATTTATCCGTCACATTTTCCATGAGCATTTTGTCACCTCGATACAATGGGTTAATTTATGAATAGCAGACCAGATATATTATGCCCTGTAATCACTGTTATTTTTCCTCCAATATTATTGCGGCTGCTTGTGCTATATTTTCGATAAGTAAATCAGGTTCATAATTCAAAGTATGTGCTAACAGCGCCAAAAGTAATCTCTCCATTCCTAAAGCAATACAAGCGGAATGCATAGCACGATCGCTAGCACGACTGATAATATTGAAGTTGGTGGTAAATAAATCTCGGTGTAAATTTCGGGAACCAACGCTAACGTTATATTTATCAAACCAAGGAATAAGTATTTCGCACTTGACTCCCATTGACAATTGTACTTTACGAGTCACTTTAGAATGCTCTCCATAAAATACATCACTGGCTTTTTCTACCGAAAGAGAAGGAAACAGTAAGCGTAAGAATTTAACGACTTGCCCAAATATCATTTCACAATGTGTTTCTACTTTTTCCTGTAGCCCCACCAATATTAATTCACGCATGGTAAAATTCCCCATGCGGGTAGGCTCATCTTTAGCCGGTTCATATCGATGACACTGTCCTTTAGCCGTAAAATATTTCAGCTCCCAATCATGGGTACTCTCTGCTAAATGAGCAAAGGTATGATAGCAAGTCGATGGGCTTAATACCCATGCATCCCCGCTATTTTCACTCATGACCTCGTGAGTTAAATGGGGATAAACATGCAATGGATTACTAGGCAATTTGTCAAAGAAACTGATACGCTCTAATATGGATCGAGGTAATAATGTGGTACATGAGTGTGAAGTAACAGATATTCCCTTACTTAAAACCTGCAAAAGTGTCTCATCAAGGAACTCAGCAGCAGCATATAAACTGTCAGAGAACCGGTACCCGACAAGGCCATTCTGCGATTGCACAATTGATAGCAGCTTACGCTGTTGAAATTCTTTTATCATATTTTTATATTACCTTTGCTGATCGATGGTTACGTTATGCTGCCCAGTAAACAATCTCTGTTTTGCCAATAGAAAGGATGTGTCTCCATATCATCAAATATCATCTCCAGATATTTTTCTAAGATGATAAAGAAACACATTTGATCCCAAAATCAATTAACTGACATTTTAATCAGGATACCATCAGGGTTATTCTTTCCATACGACAAACCCCTCAATATAAAGCTTGTCCAGTGAGGTTTTCAAAAATGTCTCTACTGCAACCTCTGGTGACATAATAAGCGGCTGTCCCCTAACGTTAAATGAAGTATTCACCAGGCAGCCATAACCCGTTATCTTCTGTACCTCTTTCAATAATCGCCAAAAAGTTGCATTAAAAGTACGCTCAACAAGCTGAATACGCGCCGTTCCATCAGCATGAACAATACCTGACACCGGCTCCATCAACTCTGGTTTTACTTTGGCGGTGCAAAGCATATATCGAGTCGGCATTAAATTACGTGTCTCAAAAATAGTGTCGCAATCCTCATCCAATATTGCTGGGGCAAATGGCCGGAAAGCCTCACGGAATTTTACTGTGCTATTAATTCTATCCTTTATTTTTTCACCTGCTGGCAGAGCTAAAATCGAACGGTTGCCAAGTGCCCTTGGGCCAAATTCCATTCGATCATGAAACCAGGCAATGATTTTATCTTCTGCGATATCTTTAGCCGCAGACGCAAAATAATCATCATTCATCCCCAAATAACGCCATTTCATGCCCGCATTGCCACCATGTCGGAATAATACATTACGGACTTCATCGGTGGAGAAACGAGGACCGAGATAAGGATTAAAGCAAGGATCTGCGCCATTGTTATATCCGCCAGCCACAAAAAGCGCAGCGCCCAAGGCCGAACCATCATCACCCGATGCCGGTTGAACAAAGACGTTTTCAGCACCATCAAGCTGACAAAGGGCTTGGTTTGCTTTGCAGTTTAAGAACGATCCTCCAGCAAGGCAGAGTGATGTTTCACCGGTTTTTTGCAGCCAATAGGTCACTAACTGTTTCAGCAACAGTGTAAATTTCTCCTGTAATCCGGCAGCAAAATCCTGATGAACATCCAGCAAAGGATCATCTTCATTTCTCGGTGTCAAACCAAACATATCGCTCAGTTGTGCCATTGCAGCGGGAAAACCATATTCCGAATTGTCAAATGCTTGCGGTAACCAGTTTATCTGTATCGTTCCACTCTCTGCATCGAATTGAGTCAATTTATTGAAAATATCGCGATATCGCTCAGGATTACCATACGCGGCAAGTCCCATGACTTTATATTCATCACTATTAAATACAAAGCCAAGGAACCGGGTACAGATAGAATAAAATATTCCTAATGAAGAACTAATTGGCTGACTGTACAATTTCTGGAATTGCTGGTCTTTAGCAAGATAAACACTTAAAGATTCTATTTCACCCATACCGTCTGAAATGACACATAGTGCAGACGGGAAGCCACTGGGATAAAAGGTTGATGCGGCGTGAGCCAGATGATGATCTACCCCTTGAAAACGTGATTCAATATTCTGCCACCCTTCTGAAGCCAATGCATTAATCACGGTTTTTCCGCTAAAAGCCTCTTCAAACATTTTTTCATTCGACATGAAAAAACGGCGATATTTATCATAATTAAAACCGTGGGCAATAACCTGTATATCATCTTGCGTAAGACCCGCTTCCGCCAAACAGTAGTTAATAGCATTAGCAGGAAACCGGCCGGTTCCTTTTTCTCCGGTAAAACGCTCTTCCGCAGCCGCTGCAATAATTTTTCCATTAACAATCAAACAGGCCGCACTATCGACTCCCTGACAAATACGCTCGTCTAATTTACCTACACCTGGGTAATTCTCTCGCATAAAATGTTGAGAATTAGGAAGGCCACTGATACCTAATATAACCATTTCTTCACCTCCAAATTGTTATTTTTCTTTCATAAAAATTAGACTATGCACTTTATACTAATAGCCCATTTTGCATTACCAGGAATCAAATCACCTTGCCAAATAAAGTAATGGCATTATTACCACCAAAACCAAATGCATTATTTTGTATATATTTTAAATTATTCTTCATTTCCATTTGACGAGTAATTAAATTAAATTGATATTCAAAATTCTCCTGCAAGATATTTGTTGGCGGCATAATTTGATCTCTCAAAGATAAGCAAGCACTGACTGCACCAATTGCTCCCGCTGTCGCCATCATATGTCCGATAGTCCCTTTAATTGCTGAAACCACCGAATGCGGGAAATATTCAGAGAATATCGATGCTTCTACTGCATCATTGGCCTTAGTCCCAGTACCGTGTGCATATATGCCACCTATATCTCCGGCTTCCACTCCTGCCAAATCTAATAATTTTTTATGGCACTGGGTGACACTATTAATATCAGGATTGGTCGGATGTAATGCGTCATTATTACTAGCAGTAGCGATCAATTCAGCATAAGGCGATTGATATTCACCAACGTGTTTTCTATTCTGCAACACCAAAAAAGCGGCACCCTCAGATATCGTAATAAAGCGCCTTAATTTCGAAAATGGACGGCACTGTTCCGCACCTAATGCATTAAGCATGTAGAAACCTGACCACACCTTTTTTGAAAAGGCGTCTCCACCGCCAATGATGGATGTCGAGACAATTCCAGCATTTATCATGCGTAGTGCTGTTTCAAGCGCAATATTTGCTGACGCACAAGTATTATGTATCGTCATGGAAGGCCCGAATGAACCAATTGCACGAGCAACATTATCGGAAACCGCATGACTCGAATAGATATTCGAATGCCAATTTACCGGCATACCTTCAACTAATTGATCAAGAATATCCGCCTCAGCCTCATTATTACCCACACACACCAAGGCATTACGCAATTCAGCACACCCTGGTTGTAATCCTGCATCCGCTATCGCTTGAAGTGCAGCATCGACAGCATACAAAGAAGAATCAGGGAGCTGTGTACCGGTACATTTCGGTGCTCTGGCTTTTATCTCCAGACGCCGCTCAGCGGAAATTCTTCCCGCGACAAAATTTGGCTTCAAAGAAGGATAGATCGGTTCCAGTCGAGTAAAATTTGACTCGCCAGCACATAAATTTTTCCAGTAACTTCCGACGTCTATACCAATTGGAGTAACGACGCCAAGACCTGTAACATATATTTTATCTAACATCGTTCTTCTTCCTCTTAATTGATACTGCGTCAGTTATCCAAAGTAATTTTTCCCCTTCACGATATGCCCTGGCATCCCAACACATTATTGAGCCAAATCGGGTTACTTTAGTTTCAATAAACACAGGAGAATTAATATGTTCGATATCAGGATTGAAGGCCAATTCGCCAAATTTGGCAAAAACATAATCGCCTGCTGTTAAAATACTCTGTTGCTGATGCTGCAAAATTAATGCTAAATTCCCCATTGCCTCGACAAGAATAATCAAAGGGAAATAATGATATTTTTGCAAATAAGCCGCTTCACCGCGCAATGATTTCATATCCAGGCTGCAATTCGCTCTGTTTAATCCATCATTAACATAGACTATTTTCGGCAAAAACCAAAATTCGGGTTCACGCAATGATGGTGATAATAGAGAAGATGCGTAAAATTTTTTTTTACTTTCACCTTTTGTATCTTTGCCAGAATAATTCAGAAGAAAAGAAAAACAGCGTTGTTCCGATACCATTGCAGAAATTTTATTTTCCTCTTGGCGATATTGGATATTTTCATCAGGACGTATAAATTGATGAAAAAATAGATTTCTTAAACTGATAAAATCGGCAGATGCATCAGCTATCTCTTTACAAAAAGCGGCGACTGGCAAGATCCCTGGAACAACAGGATTACCGGGAAAATGATATTTGAATATTTCATCTTGAGGTGAAAAAACATGGTTAATACGATTAATCATCATTGTGTATAACCCTTACGCCTGAAGCATTCATGTTATCGATTACAATAAATACAACAGCATCTCCTTTTTTACTGTGCTTAATCGCCCCCATAAACTCATGAAACAGAAAAGCGCTGTTATATTCTTGATATTCAATTGCATTATTATCTTTAACAACATGAATTAATGCGTCATTCTGATCCAACGTATTATATATAAATATTTTCGTATCCGTCTTCGTATCCGGTGACAAAGCATCACACCGTTTTTTTATCTCTCCCGCTGTTAACCCGAAGAAAAAATCTGCCGTAAATTGTTTTCCACTCAATAGTGTCGCACACATCACACCAGAAGATATTGACTTCTGATTGCTGACTTTCTTTCGTATATCATCAAGTGCTTCTGTGCAATAAACATCACCGAAAAAGAGGTAACTGGCACCTACTGATATATTATGCAGATTAAGCAACGCCTGCATGAATACCATTACAGGCGTTTTACTGCCTGCATTTAATGTACAGTTTCCTCCCGTTACTTTTTTGTCAATGTTAATAAAGGTTGAAGCTGAACTAGTGGTAGCATAAGGGAATTGTTGAGCAGATATCGTTTTATCACTGTTCATGACCTGCCGCTGAAAACGAAGCATCGCTTCAAGGTTGCCATATTCTGTACCCACAATCACAGATTCATTTTTTCCATTTCTATCTTCTGCAATAAACTGATTCGCCAGATAGGTACAAACGCGGCTAAAGTCATCACGAAAACGATCACCTTTATTGCTTACAAATTCAGAAACATCAGCAGGAAGAGAAAATTCCCCCTCTCTCTCATTCCGAAATATATTCGGGTAAATAGCTAAATTTTCCACGTTAAAAGTCAACATTTTCCCTCAACTTATTATTTGAAAAACAGAGAGTTTTTAATTATTGATTAAGTCAACCCGATCATTGCAGGTTATTTTTTATTTCCTCCCATAACTCACCTACAGTTTGAATACGGGCAAGCGCATCTTCAGAAACTTCTTTGCCAAAAGTTCGCTCAACTGACAAAATGACATCAATTAACTTTAATGAGTCAATGCCAAGATCACTCTTCAACAATTTATTCGAAGTTATTTTAAAATCCGAGTCTAACTCAGCAACATTCACCAAAATACTTGCTAATTCTTCATTAACCATATCAATATTATCCATATCACATCCCCAATGATGTCTATTCAAATCTAATAGTTTAAGGATCTATTTATACCCGTTATCCTTCAAGTTGCCTCTTTGTTGGCTGCACTCGCTCACCCCGGTCACATCGTTATCTATGCTCCCGGGGATTCACTCCCTTGCCGTCGCGATGCATCTTGAAATCCATTGGGTATATATCAATTATATAAATTTCTCATGAATCGTTTCCCCCATACATACATCGAAAAACTCATTCCAATTAACGGCCTGCAACAATTACGCCTATTGGGATAGGCATTTACCCAAGAAAATAATTCATAACCGATACAAAAGCAGAGATATCTGATAATCAGTTTTTGTTCCTATTCCAAATAACGTAACCAAAATTGGAATAATAACCAATAACCTTTTCTCATTACAGCGATTGGCAACATTAAGCCAGATGAAGAAATACATTTATCATAAATCCAACCCGATATTCCAGCTAATTGATGAAAACATGATTGTAGATCACGATTTATGATATTGTTATTAACCACTTAATCCCCCATCAATGCAAAGAGATGTTCCTGTGATATAAGTTGATGTACTCAGCGTCCCCACACAAAAACTGGCAATTTCATTAACATCTGCCATTCGTTTTAATGCAGTGCTTCTAGCGAATTCCATCTTCTTTTCTGGAGAAATATGACGCAACATACCACCATCAACATATCCCGGCATGACAGTGTAGGCCCTAACATTAAAACGACCATAGTCATTAGAGATATTTTTTACCAATGCATTCATGGCTGCTTTCGAACAAGAATAAGCGATGGCGCCTGTCTCTACACGTAAACTTGCCGTAGAAGAAATAAATTGCATCACGCCATTACGATTCTTCATAAAATGTGGCAGCAAATATTTTGCCACTCTTGCTGCTCCAAATAAGTTGACATTAAAAACATCATGCCAACCCTCAATATCTTGAGCATGTAATAAGCCATCCAATGACATTGCCGGCGTATAGATAACCGCATCAATACATTTCATTTTTTCAATGACAATGCTAATAGCTTCTCTAACACTGTTATCCGACATAACATCTAAATAAATTTCTTCATTACACGGTTTACGTGAAGTGCCTAATACTTGATAACCACTTGCAACCGCATGTCGGCAAATTGCATTCCCAATTTCACTTGATGAACCAATAATAAGTATTTTATGCATTTAAATATTTCCACCTTATCTAAAAGTTATTTTCCAACAGGAATCCCTACTTTAAATAAAGCATTCAAAATAAATATTATCTAAACAAAAAAACATTTTTAATTCATATATTATTAACGTATATATTTTTAGCTTATCTATTTTCAACTCACTTGTTCAATCTCATTCTTAAATAATAGGGTGAGTTCTTATATCTGTCAAATTATTAATCTAATATTTAAGAGATATCAAAGCATTGGTTAAATTACACCCAAAAATTAAATAAAAAAACATTCTGCGTAAAAATATTCAATACAGCTAGTTTAATTCAGTCATAATCAATACTTGTGGTGAATGCATAATTAATTATTTAACTTTCTAACAATAACAATTAAAAATTGTGATCAATTATGTGAATCCAAATAGCTTCAATTTTAAAAATATTAATTAAATTCTTTATGAAGTTAATTCAATAATATTCACCAATAAGGATAGATACTTAATAGAATCGGTTTCAGCCTATTTTATGGTGATAAGAATACTATTCTCCCTTTTACTTTTCACTTTCCTGACGTTAAGCTATTAACATTAAGTTTGATCTATAGCGCTATCGCTTTGAACTAAAAGCACTATTTTTACAATTCGGTCTTGCAATTTGGTTGTAACAACCTTATTGCTTTTTCCCTCTATATTTTTGGTTTATGCACAGATGAAAACTCGTAGAATGAACGGTATACGGCCGTTTAGTGCTGTAATTGATGCTTGTTGGAAGGAATCTTACTCTTTTGCTCGTTTAACTAAAGATATTATCGCCGGTATTACTGTCGGTATTATCGCCATCCCTCTCGCTATGGCGCTAGCCATCGGGAGTGGTGTCGCGCCACAATATGGGCTTTACACCGCCGCAATTGCCGGGATAGTTATCGCGATAACCGGCGGTTCACGCTATAGTGTTTCCGGCCCTACCGCCGCTTTCGTTGTCATTCTCTATCCGGTCTCTCAACAATTTGGTCTGAGTGGTTTGCTCATTGCTACATTAATGTCAGGCATTATTTTGCTGGTGATGGGATTAGCCCGCGTTGGTAAATTGATCGAGTATATTCCGCTACCCGTAACGCTCGGTTTTACTTCTGGAATCGCGATAACTATCGCAACCATGCAAGTAAAAGATTTTTTTGGTCTGCGATTGGAACATATGCCAGAGAATTATATCAATAAGGTTGCGGCTCTGTTTCAAGCTCTGCCAACGCTATATTTGAGTGATACGCTAATTGGCCTGACGACACTTGCCGTTCTAATTTATTGGCCTAAGCTTGGGCTGAAATTACCCGGGCATCTTCCTGCTCTCATTGCAGGAACTGCTGTGATGGGGATCATGAACTTATTCGATCAACATGTTGCTACTATTGGTTCTGAATTTAGTTATATATTGAATGACGGTACACAAGGGCAAGGTATCCCACCCATCCTACCGCAATTTGTTTTACCGTGGCATTTACCTGATATGGATGCTCATCAGGTTGATATCAGTTGGTCAACGGTTTCAGCCCTATTACCCGCCGCCTTTTCAATGGCAATGTTAGGCGCTATTGAATCACTGCTTTGTGCCGTGGTTTTGGATGGTATGACCGGTAAGAAGCATCACTCAAACAGTGAATTGATTGGTCAAGGATTGGGAAATATTGTCGTGCCATTCTTCGGTGGTATTACAGCTACCGCCGCAATCGCCCGCTCAGCCGCAAATATCAGGGCCGGCGCAACATCACCGGTTTCAGCCATTGTTCACTCTCTGCTCGTCTTATTGACTTTACTGGCATTGGCCCCCATGCTCTCCTATCTTCCTCTGGCCGCTATGTCCGCCTTGTTGCTCATGGTCGCCTGGAATATGAGCGAAATACATAAAGTTATCGATCTGATCCGCCGCGCACCAAGGGATGACATTATTGTGCTGGTACTTTGTATGTCGCTCACAGTACTGTTTGATATGGTTATCGCCATTACGATCGGTATCGTATTAGCTTCACTGCTGTTTATGCGTCGAATAGCTAATATGACTCGCATCAGTCAATTGCCACAAACCAATGTCGATAAAGCTCTGCTAGTTGTTCGTATCAATGGCCCGCTATTCTTTGCCGCCGCTGAACGTATCTTCACCGAATTAAAGGAAGAAAGTGCCAGTTATCAGACGATCCTCATGCAATGGGATGCCGTTCCCGTGCTAGATGCAGGTGGGCTGCATGCTTTCCAACGTTTTATTGATGAAGTGGGAAAAGATAAATATATCGCTGTTTGTGATATTCCATTTCAGCCGTTAAAAACATTGGCCAGAGCCAGAATCCAGTTGGTTGAAAATCACCTTAGCTTCCATACGACATTGCCACGAGCAATGGAAGAATTGAATTTCAATGGCAAAATGGATAGCTGAAATTGCCAGATAAAAGTTTGCTAGCTCTGTTTTCAAAAACTCTTTTTTTTAAACTCTTTTTTAAATAATGGCGCTGTAAACCAGCGCCAAATCTATTTATCACCAAATCTCGCCATCATTTGATGTCATGACATCAAAAAGCCACTTTATTTACTGGTATCCAGTTGAGGGAAGTTTTTCACCACATCATCAATGGCTTTCATCTGGCTCAAAAATGGCTCAAGTTTTGCCAACGGCAATGCTGATGGGCCATCACACCTCGCATTCGCAGGATCAGGATGCGCTTCAAGGAACAGGCCAGCAATACCAACTGCCATTCCCGCACGCGCCAGTTCAGCAACCTGAGCACGACGACCACCGGACGCAGCACCTAACGGATCACGGCATTGCAGTGAATGGGTGACATCAAAAATGACCGGATGCCCCCCGGTTGCCTGAGCCATAACATTGAAGCCCAACATATCCACCACCAAATTGTCATAACCAAAGTTGCTGCCACGGTCACATAAGATCACCTGATCGTTGCCGCCTTCTTTGAATTTATCCACAATATTTCCCATCTGACCCGGGCTGATAAACTGGGGTTTTTTAACGTTGATCACCGCACCAGTACGCGCCATCGCCTCAACTAAATCAGTCTGACGCGCCAGAAATGCCGGCAATTGGATAACATCAACCACTTCCGCCACCAGCTGTGCCTGTGCCGGCTCATGCACGTCAGTGATGATTTTCACACCGAAAGTTTGTTTCAGCTCCTGAAAAATCTTCATTCCCTCTTCCAGACCGGGGCCGCGGTAAGAGTGAATTGATGATCGGTTTGCTTTATCAAAGGAGGCTTTGAAAACATAAGGAATGCCCAATTTTTGTGTCACTGTCACGTAGTGCTCACAAATACTCATGGCCAAATCCCGTGACTCAAGGACATTCATACCACCAAAGAGAACAAACGGCAGATCATTCGCGACCTTGATATCACCAATATGAACCACTTTCTGTTGCATACTTATACCTTCCATTAGGGACCAATAAATTAATGAGATAAATCAGTGCAGTGCACTATTCAGTTCAGTGCAAAACGATATTTCAGTGTAAAACAAGGCATTGCTGCTTAATGGCGTATATCTGCATTCTGATCATTTCTGCCACCGGGTCCTCCGGGCAGTGCTCCACAAAATAATTTAAATCAGAAACCGCAATATGATTACAATCAAGTTCCGCATATATCAGCCCCCTATCACGTATTTCATAGGGGTTATCGGGATCAAACATCAGCACAGCTTCACTCGTTTTCAGTGCCAGTTCCATTTGACCTTCTTCCATTAACGCGACTTTTATCGTATCCAGCACTTTACGTACAATGATGGCGTTATCAGTTCCTTGCAAATCATCGGCTGCTAATTTAGCTGTCTGGCTAATATTACCTTTAAGCCACACATCAAGCACGTATTCACTTAATGCTTCGCCATTGAGTGGATTAATAAACCTCGCCGTGTTATCTGGATAATCAACACGCAAAATCAACTGTGTTGGAAAAACAACCGGCATAAACGATAGCTCTAAAGCCTGAGCAATATGGATAAGAATTACCCCTAAAACAGCAGAGGAACCTTGGCGAGTTTGCAGTACTTTATCTAGCCATAATGTATCTGACAGACAATAAACACCACTGGCACCGCCGAATTTCCAGCTTTGATAAAAAAGCCTCAGTAATTTTTCCAACCGTTCTTCTATATTTAGCTGCGGAGATATTTCACGTCTGGCTTCATCAATCAATGCTTGAAGCTGTATTTCCACTGAATGCTGAGGAAAATCAGAACGCAATGTTCGGGAAATTAACAGGATACCGCTACTTAACGATGTATTATTAAATTCATAATCAGCTATGGCTTTCATCACTTTTCCACTGACCCAGTGTTATTCGCTCATTACCGCCATAATCCTGAAAAGTAGCTACCTGCCGATAACCATTTTCAGAAAACAGGCTTCTTACAACATTTCCCTGTTTCCAACCATGTTCCAATAACAACCACCCACCAGGTAACAAAAAATGGCGAGATAGATCAATAATGGTATTTAGATCAGCAATTCCCTGTTTTGCCGCAATTAATGCACTATCTGGCTCAAACCGAACATCGCCCTGAGATAGATGTGGATCGGTTTCATCTATGTAAGGCGGATTACTGACAATCATACCAAACTGTTGATTATTCAACGAAAAAAACCAATTGCTTAACAAAAAATCCACATTTTGTATTTTGAGTTTTTCAGCATTGCCCTGCGCCAGCATCACCGCATCAGGATTGATATCAACCCCGGTAACCCGGCAATCAGGGCGCTCACTCGCGATTGCCAATGCAATTGCGCCGGTTCCCGTTCCCAAATCCAGAATGCGGCAAGGTGTCAACGATAGCCGTTCAAGCGCCTTTTCTACCAGACATTCTGTATCAGGACGCGGGATTAACGTAGCGGGAGAGACATTTAATGGCAACGACCAGAATTCACGCTCACCGGTGATATAGGCAATGGGTTCACCTTTCACCCGGCGAGCGAGTAAAGCCTCCAACTGGCTGAACTGCTCTGGCGCCAGTTGCGTTTCACCGAACGCCAATATATACGTTCGGGAATGGTGAGTGACAAACCCCAACAAAATTTCCGCATCTCGTTTAGGGCTGTCACTTGCCGATAACTGTATTGTGGCTTGTTTAAGCCAAGATAGATAATCCATCAATCCTGCTCTGACAAAGCCGATAATAGATCAGCCTGATACTCATTCACGATCGGCTGAACAAGCATATCCAATTTGCCTTCCATCACTTCATCAAGGCGGTACAAAGTGAGGTTAATGCGGTGATCCGTCACCCGTCCTTGCGGGAAATTGTAAGTACGATTGCGATCTGAACGATCACCGGAACCCAGCAAGTTACGGCGCTCAGAAGCTTCCGCTTCCTGACGTTTACGAACTTCAGCAGCGCGAATACGGGCCGCCAATACAGACATCGCTTTTGCTTTGTTTTTATGCTGTGAACGTTCATCCTGACATTCAACGACAATGCCAGTTGGAATATGAGTGATACGGATGGCTGAATCCGTGGTGTTGACATGCTGTCCACCCGCCCCCGATGAACGGAATGTATCAATACGCAGATCACTTGGACTGATTTCCGGCAACTCGGCTTCCGGGATCTCGGGCAAAACCGCAACGGTACAAGCAGAAGTGTGAATACGCCCTTGCGATTCAGTTTCCGGTACACGTTGAACACGATGACCACCCGATTCAAATTTTAAATGACCATAAACCTGCTCACCGGAAACTTTAGCAATAATTTCCTTATAGCCACCATGCTCACCATCGTTAGCACTGATGACCTCAACTTTCCAACGACGGGATTCAGCATAACGGCTGTACATACGAAACAGATCCCCGGCGAAAATCGCCGCTTCATCACCACCGGTTCCTGCACGCACTTCAAGAAAACAGTTACGCTCATCATCAGGATCTTTCGGCAACAGCAACAATTGCAGTTGCTGCTCTAATTCTTCATTGCGAACCTTAGCGTCCCTGATCTCTTCCTGTGCCATTTCCCGCATTTCAGGGTCATCAAGCATTATTTCGGCTGCTTTAAGATCATCCTGAACCGCACTCCAGGCCTTAAAACAGTTCGTCACATCAGTCAGTTGAGCATATTCCCGCGACAAAGCACGAAAACGTTCCTGATCAGCAATCACATCGGCATCACCGAGATGAGCCAAAACTTCCTCGTGACGTTCTTGCAATGCTTCCAATTTAGCAACAATAGAAGGCTTCATTCTTGGTTTCAGACCCTATTCCGAGATATGGTTAATTATGTTCCAGCCCTAGGCTGTCACGTAATAAATTAAGACGCTCCAGGTCACCATTGCTGGCTGCTTGCTGGAGTGATTTGGTAGGAGCATGTATCAGGCGGTTCATCAATTGATGAGTCAATTGATTGATTGCCTGTTCTACGTCAGCTCCCTGATTGATAGCAGTCAGTGCCTTAGCAGCCATTTCAGCTCGCACCTGTTCTGCCTGATTACGATACTCACGGATTGAATTCACTGCGCCCTGCGAACGCAACCAGTCCATAAAATAACGGCTTTCCTGCTGAACAATGCATTCAGCCTGCACCGCCGCTGCTTTGCGCTGCGCAAGATTCTGCTGAATAATTGCCTGCAAATCGTCAACACTGTAGAGATAGACGTTATTGAGTTTTTCCACATCAGGCTCTATATCACGAGGAACCGCAATGTCAATGAGCAACATCGGTTGGTTACGCCGTAACTTTAATGCACGTTCAACCATCCCTTTACCGATAATAGGCAACGGGCTGGCAGTCGAACTGATAACAATATCAGCTTCAGCTAAACGTATGTCAATTTCAGGCAAGGTGATCACTTCCGCCTGAACTTCATCAGCCAGTACCTGTGCTTTCTCTTTCGTCCTGTTAGCAATCATCATATGGTGCACACGATGCTCTTTCAAATGACGAGCCGCTAGCTCAATGGTTTCTCCGGCACCGACCAGCAAAATATTCAGTTCAGAAAGTGATTCAAAAATCTGCCGCGCCAGGGTACAAGCGGCAAATGCAACAGAAACCGCATTCGAACCAATCTCGGTTTCCGTTCTGATGCGCTTGGCGACAGAAAATGATTTCTGAAATAGTCGCTCCAGTTCACTCGATAAAGAGCGGCTGTGCTGCGACTCGGCAAATGCTTTCTTCACTTGCCCAAGAATCTGAGGTTCTCCAAGTACCAACGAGTCCAGCCCACTCGCCACTCTCATCAAGTGGCTAACAGCTTCATTATCACAATGCCAGTAAACACTGGATTTTAGATCTCTGGGATTGAGTTGATGATATTCACACAACCAGCCAATTAACTGCTCATACAGATTATCTTGCTGTTCTACGCTGAGATAAAGCTCTGTACGATTACACGTTGACAATACAACCCCCCCTTTCACCAGGGGATGCTGGAGGAGGTTATCAAGCGCTTCACCAATCGTGTCTGGAGAAAAAGTCACCCGTTCACGCAAGGATACAGGAGCCGTTTTATGGTTAATACCAAGTGCTAATAAAGTCATATCAACTTCATTGAGTTATCAGCAGAGAGATCGTTCATCGTAAAAAACATTCTATACCCGTTACCTTTCAAGTTGCCTCTTTGTTGGCTGCACTCGCTCACCCCGGTCACATAGTTCGCTATGCTCCCGGGGATTCACTCCCTTGCCGTCGCGACGCATCTTGAAATCCATAGGGTATAATATTGATGAAATCATCACCCTTAATAAGGACTCTTATAAGCTGTGCATTCTACTTGATACCTCAGCTCAATAAAAGACAATCAGCAGTGTCTGATATCATTATTCAGAACATTTTTTTGAAATTTAACTGGATTAATAGTTCATTCTTCATTATTAAGTGATGTAAAAGTTTTCACGTTATTAAACAGGGATTACCGATGAAGCCAATACAAAAATTATCACTATTCCGCCTATTGCCACTCTCTTGTGTACTGTTGACCGCCTGTACATTAACGCAACCTGGCGGAACAGGTTCGGCGGATTCTCCCCAATGGCGAACACATACCCAGCAGCTACAGCAATTAAATCAATATCAAACCCGTGGATCTTTTGCCTATCTGTCTAATGAGAAGAAAGTTTATGCCCGCTTTTTCTGGCAACAATATCATCCTGAACGCTACCGTTTATTACTGACTAACCCATTGGGCAGCACTGAATTAGAGCTGATCGTTCAGCCAAACATGACGCAATTAACCGATAGCCAAGGTAAAAAATATTTTAGTGATAATCCCGAAGAGATAATTTATCAGTTCACCAATATGGATATTCCATTAGATAATCTGCGGCATTGGATAACGGGTCTCCCCGGTGATGCCAAAAACTTTAAACTGGATGCTAGCTATCTATTGAAAACCGTCAATTATCAGCAAAATGGCGCGATATGGCAGGTTAACTATCAATCCTACGATACCTCAACAACCCCCGCCCTTCCCAACCGTCTGGAACTGATTCAGGGTGATCGCCGCATTAAACTGAAAATGGATAACTGGACCACAAAATAATGACATTAACTTGGCCCTCACCGGCAAAACTTAACCTATTTCTCTATATCACCGGTCGTCGAGCTGACGGTTACCACCAGTTGCAAACGCTATTTCAATTTCTTAATTATGGTGATGAAATTACGGTTACCCCTCGTCAGGATAATGAAATCCGTTTACTGACCCCCGTAGAAGGGGTGGAACACGATAACAACCTGATTGTTCGCGCAGCACGTCTTTTACAATCCTACAGCGACAAGCACCATGCGGGTATTGCTCATAAAGGTGCTGATATTCAGATCAACAAACGTCTGCCAATGGGCGGTGGGTTAGGCGGAGGTTCATCCAATGCCGCTACCGTACTCATTGCCCTGAATTATCACTGGCAAACCGGTTTCACAGACGAAACACTGGCAGCCCTCGGCGTGAGTCTTGGTGCTGATGTGCCCATCTTTGTCAAAGGACATGCCGCATTCGCAGAAGGTATTGGTGAAATCCTGCACATAGCAGAGCCGGAAGAAAAGTGGTATCTGGTTGCGCATCCTGGTATTGAAATCTCAACTCTGCGTGTCTTCACAGATCCAGAATTAAAACGTGATACACCAATTCGCTCTCTGGCCGCATTATTAAAGGCTCCGTACGTAAATGATTGTGAATCTCTTGTAAGAAAACGTTTCCGTAAGGTTGAACAGCTTCTTTCATGGCTGCTAGAATACGCGCCGTCACGCCTGACCGGAACCGGTGCATGTGTATTCGGTGAGTTTGAATCAGAAGCATCGGCCCGTAAGGTGTTAAATCAAGCCCCTGAGTGGTTGCAGGGTTTTGTTGCGCGTGGCGTTAACAATTCACCTTTGCACAGTTTCCGCTCGGGGATACCCGTGTTATTGAACCAATGAATAAATATGTTATTTAACATTGGTCAACAATATCTCTCTGGACGCAAGCCTGAGGTCTTTCTCGTGCCCGATATGAAGCTTTTTGCTGGTAACGCTATCCCGGAACTAGCACAACGTGTTGCCAACCGCCTGTACACTAATCTTGGAGATGCTGCTGTCGGCCGTTTCAGCGACGGTGAAGTCAGCGTACAAGTTAACGAAAATGTGCGCGGTGGTGATATTTTCATCATCCAGTCCACTTGTGCACCGACTAACGACAACCTGATGGAATTAGTCGTTATGGTTGATGCACTGCGTCGTGCTTCCGCAGGACGTATTACCGCAGTAATCCCTTATTTCGGTTATGCCCGTCAGGACCGTCGAGTCCGTTCCGCCCGTGTGCCAATTACCGCCAAAGTTGTTGCAGACTTCCTGTCCAGTGTCGGTGTAGACCGCGTACTGACTGTTGATCTGCATGCTGAACAGATCCAAGGTTTCTTTGATGTTCCGGTTGATAACGTATTTGGCAGTCCAATTCTGCTGGAAGATATGCTACAGAAAGAGTTAGAAAACCCTATCGTTGTTTCCCCGGATATTGGCGGGGTTGTCCGCGCACGTGCTATTGCTAAGCTGCTGAATGATACGGATATGGCAATCATCGATAAACGCCGCCCACGCGCTAACGTTTCTCAAGTGATGCATATTATCGGTGATGTCTCTGGCCGCGACTGCGTGCTAGTCGATGACATGATCGATACCGGTGGCACCTTATGCAAAGCGGCTGAAGCATTAAAAGAACGCGGAGCAAAACGTGTCTTTGCCTATGCTACTCACCCGATTTTCTCCGGCAATGCGGTGGACAACATTAAAAACTCGGTGATTGATGAAGTGGTTGTCTGTGACACCATCCCATTGTCTGCTGAGATCAAAGCACTCAATAAAGTTCGTACTCTCACTTTGTCCGGTATGTTAGCTGAAGCGATCCGGCGTATCAGTAATGAAGAATCAATTTCTGCGATGTTTGAGCACTAATAAATAAGTTGTACTCATATATCGCTATTTAAGAAAAAACCCGTTGTACAAGAGCTTCAACGGGTTTTCTGCTTACTCTGGAAGAATAATACTTCTCCATTTTTGTTATGGATACCGATGACTACCACGACGATAACGCTCATCATAGTTTCTTAGCCACCAATAACGATCTGCCACACCTTCCCGGCCTCCCACACCGGCACCAGCTAACCAAACAAGCGCACCAATAAAAACGCCCAATAGCGCTGCTTCAGATAAAAACTCAGGCCAGCCAAAACCGAAGATGTGGGGCAGTAATGTATAAACCAGGCTACTCACTATGGTGAACATACCGACACCCATCAATACATTACCGACTATGAAGGCACTTTGACGTTTCATATGTTACCTCCAACACTCTTCGTTAATACACACTTTCCGTTAATACACACTCTCCGTGAACACTAAGAACCGAAAATTTAACAGCTAACGTTAATTGACTCTATATAACTTTATAGCCTATTTATAGTATAGCCCTATTTCATAAAAGGTCATTGCGGACACGATCACAACTAAAGGAGATTTAATAACAATTCCCTCATCATTGTGAGAAATAACATGAAGAAATAATGAATTACATAGCCTGAACTTCGCTTAAAGAGAAGTTCAGGTTTTTAACTAAATATTGATGTATAACAATGATAGTTGTGAAATTCCACCCAGGTTATATATTCTTAATCAATGATTCCTACCGGGATAATAAAAATCATCTTATTTTCACACTGCATGATAACGGCTAAAAACAGGGGATTTGTCTAATTTTTCAATGAGTAACCATCAATCAGCATCCCCAAATATCCAACGCCTAATATAGCCCTGGGGTTAATTCTATCCACGCTTGAGAATATACCCGCCCATCAATACAACTTATATACACCGATGCAGATTCATTCATGGGATGTACATGATTATGAGGCGAATACCCACGAGTATAAGAAGAAGAAACTCTAAAGCTAAAATAGCCATTTTTATCGGTAGTCATATGTTTGTCTTGATCACTCAATGACAGATAAGATCCCATAGATACTCCTATGGTTACATTAGGTTCACCTACGCCATTCTTATATAAATATCCAGCTATAATACCGCTTGAAAATGAATACAGCACAGCCGGAAATTTTATAATCTTTAACTGATATGGATTATACGTGAAACACATAGCTATAGCTTTTTCAATAGCTCCCGCTTGTGCCATTAGCATCACTTCACCAGCACTACTAGATTGTATTGACGCCGTTATCTTACCATCTTTATCTGTCATCCCCGACGACGGAACTACTGTTGCCCCACTATCTGCATAGAAGGTTATTTCTTGGTTTTTAATTCCATTACCCAACCGATCATACACCGTTGCAACTACCTTATTCTCATCGGGACTATTAATCCATGCATTATTTTTTTCTAAGTCAAGATTAAGCACTGCCACCGATTGAGGAGCAACAGTAAACTCGACCTGGAGAGGAGGGGCTTCTATTTGAGTATCATCTTCCAAGCAAGCATACACATTCCCTTGACACGGAGTTGAATCAGTAGAGATTATTTCAACTGATACCTTACCCAGTACTCCTGTACCTTTTATAATTTTACGATCATTATTCTCTTTAAATACCATAGATTGATTATCTAACGTGAAAATTATATTCACCCCATGCAATAAATAACCATCCTGGATTGCGCTTACACCGATATCTATCGGTTTATCCGCAGTTTCCGTTTTTTCACTTGATAGCCAATTTAATGTTTTAGCCTCTTTTGGTGCTTGACCGTCATTCATTTTATTCTCCTAATTTATCACTATCATGTATATATCCGTCATCTTTCAAGTTGCCTCTTTGTTGGCTGCACTCGCTCACTAAACAAAAGGAAAGTGTTTAAAATTAATAGAAAATTGAATCGACTTATCAGTATCGGGTAAACTTATTATCACATTATTTTTTTCTGCTTTGGTATTAGTTATATGGAAAGTTGTACAACCATCTTTACTAATCGCAACCTGCAACTCTCTTTCATTATCACCATAACCTGAAATTATCGCGGAGCCATCAGTACGAACAAGTAATCTTTTACCGGAATAGACAGTACGGTCCACAATCACATAACCACTACACACACTCACGCCATCAGCAGGGACTTCAGAGGTAAATGCATAAGCACTGATAATATTTCCTCCATCTCTCCACTCACTAAATACTGCCTGACTTACACCCGGTGTTATAGAACCATCCTCCGCCGAAACAGTACAACGAAAACTACCCGCTACCTCAGATTGCAAATGGAAATAAGCCAGCCCGAAACTATTGGGGGCAAATTGATATTTTGCACCACCCCCTTCAACAATACTTCCTGATTCAACACTGGCCGATAATCTCTTTCCTGGCGGCCCATAAACCACAGCTAAATTTTTCGGGTTTATTCTGGGATATTCATTAGATACCATCGGCGCACCTTCACTAATTGATATCATGGCAGATGACATATCCGTTAGCGACAATATCACTGAACCTGGAGCAGAACTATTATTACCAACCTCATAATACCCTGTTCCCACGCCCTCTTGCCCCAAACAAAGCACGTTTTCCGCCGGCACCACTAAAGAAACATAACCCTGCTTAACATCCTCATCACTGACTGTTATTGGTTGTGCATCCCAGGCCGCCCTCGCAATCGGCTCATAGTCAAAATTATGCCCTTGCCAGTGGAATATGACACTATCGCCTTTCTGCATCTGCTGATAACTAATATGCACATTTAACCCACTATGTTGTACAAGAGATGAATAGTGAATCACGCCAGATGTTGAATCTGGATAAATGGATGGTAATAATTTTATCGATGGAGAATTAATAACTTTAATAACCGTCGGTTTAGAGAAGTTTTCATTCTCGAAATCATCAGCTGATGTATAAGTCACATTATAGCAACCATCCGGTATTTCAGAGAACGGAATAGTTACAGTAAAAAAATCAAGATTAATATTCTGAATATAATAGGGACGAGAAAATATTCCCCCAACATTTACTACGATCATATCCCCGATTTTCAGCCACTCATGATAAGGTACTTTAATAATTAAATCTTGGTTCTGTTGAACAGGAACATCAATCAAGCCATCGTGATCTGCTTGCGGCAACTCTGGAGACGATAAAGAAATAGGTGTATTGTCGTTATTGGTAATCATATTTCACCTCTCATTGGAATCGGTCTGAACGATAAAACAAAATTGACTCTATCCCCTGAATCTGAATCAGGCGCTGTTAGCCAAACATTAACTTTACCTACTGTGTTGCTAACCACATTCACTGTCGCACTACCATCCTCCTTTAATGGAATATCTGCCCAGTCTTTATTATAACCATCGATGAGGGCATTATTATTCACTTTTATACGGATTTGATTAATATCATCATTATTTTCACGATCAATAAAAAGATATATCGAGCAAGGCGTATTCCCATCTGCCGGAGCGCCCGTAGTATAATTATAAGCGGTAAATACTATAGCTTCATCAGACTGACGATAATTACCAAAAGTAAGCGGAAAAGACATTACTTTATTGATATCCTCTTGCGGGGCAATCACCACAAAAGCCGAAAATTCTTCGCTATTTTTAATATTTTTATGTTCAAACGGAGAACGAACATAAAAATGTCCTTTTCCAGTCTCATCTAGCGTCAATATGATCTGATCTAGATTAATGTTATCGTCTACAATGAAAGCGCCGATAGATGTCGTAGCATAGAATTTATGCCCAGGCAAACCATATAGAGTCACAATATTTTGAGGGTTAAGATTAGGGTAATCGGTTAAATCACTCATCGCCGCGTTTTCTGTGATAATCACACTTGATATGCCGTTATTCATATTGTCACCATTAACTCCATGATTCATTGGTTGAAAATAACCCACAATAAAAAATCGCTAGTTTACAAATAAGAAACATGTCCGGGGAAATGGAAAACGCTTACGCATTTTCCATAAACAAGTAAAAACTCAATCAGTTAAATTTATTGCCCAGGTGGAACCGTATCAATGCGTCCAAACCAAATCTTGGAGTTCTTTATATTTACACTATAAGTGATATAAACTAATCCTGGTCCATCATCATACGAGTCCACACCGGTAAAAGGTGCCTGACCAAGCAGAATAATAGCTTCTCCTGCCGCCACTTCTTCGGCAGTTACCGTATGAGGTTCAAGAGAATAAATTTTTGAAGATGGACTATGATTGACAATACCATTAACGTAAATACGTACATTGATAATACTATCCACATCTATTCCATTTTTTTTACCCACAGCAATACGCGCATCCAGCCCTCCCCCTAAAATTTTTACAAGATTGATCTTACCTCGCTGTTTAAGTTCGCTCTGATCTTTATGAGTAAAAATTCTAGCTGCCGCTAATGTACGCCTAATCTCTGGTGGTTGATTCGGTACTGACTTCGTTAAATAAAAATAGAGGGCTGTTGACATAGTAACGTTTCCAATGGCATCAACAGCATAATAATACAATTCATTATCACCAATATTTGGAATATTAGAATACGGAACTAAAATAAATGGCATATCAAACTGATTCATATTAGAAATCACAGCAGATTGACTTTGAGTTTCTTCACTATCTTCTCTAATCACTAAGAAAATTTGATCTTGTAGATTAGCACCTGTATAAGATGGGATAATCACATGAAAACCTGTACTGCTATTTCCTATCTGTGGTGTTAATTCATCACCAATCAATTCTTCAATATTTGGTGCAGGAAGATTTGGAACAATATCTTCTGTAATAAATAGAATATTTGATGAAGCATTTCTTAACAAATATGGCAGTTTTGTGAACATACGTACTGAATAGTTACCCTTAAATTTTTTAGGGAAAACTCTTAAAGCAACAGAACCTCTACTACTGGTATTAATATAATATTGATAATTACCATTTTCACTAATAAAAGGCAATATTTCTGTCGTAAGTTGATCTCTACCATCCTCAAAAATACGTACTGGCTTATCCGTTACCAGAGGAATCTGAAAATAGGGTAACGGATCACTTGTTTTACTCTGAGCATATATATTAACAAGGAGGCTGCCATTGAAAAATTTAGAAGGTTGTTCATCATCTTCTGCCGGAGAGAGGTCTTTTATCCACGAATCACCAATAATTATCGGTTCAAACGCGGCATATGAAAAACCATTTTTATCAATAGGATGGAACTCAATCTCCAATTTAGCATCGGGGTCCGTAACCTTATCCATTGAAAACATTATGGTGAAATCACTGGCACTAGAATGAGCAGTCACAACAAATTTCGCAGTACAGATATTTTTCTCAACATCTCTTGAAATACGAGGAATCTCATCAAAACTGATATTTTTTAAGTAATTATACACTATATCAGTCGTTTCCGTTACTTTATGAGTCTCATCACCTGAATAAGTCACAGTAATGACAACCGGGCACTCTTCTAAAACCGTTATCCCTGAAACGATATCTGCTGTAAGTGTCGACATATTAAACCTCATATTAAAGTTAAACACCAATAAGTAACAAACGTCTAATTTTCTTACCAAAATAATGCGCTTCTACAATGATGCTTACTACCTATTGCCTCCTTTCTACTTTTCACATAAATAAATTATTTACTTTAGCCGTTAATGTAATAACAATAAATCCATTACTCAGAACATAAGCTTTATATCCAGATAACCATATATAGCCACCATATTTTAGGATCAAGATTAGGATAATTGTTAAATCACTTTCCGCCGTGTTTGCCATTCCTCATACTGTCACCGTTAATTCCACAACTCATTGATTAAAAATAACAGGTAGATTCACATAATAAGTAAAATGACCCGAGAAATGGAAAATGCTCACGCATTTTCCAGCAAACAAAAAACTCAATCAGCTAAATTTACTGCCCAGGTGGAACAGTATCAATACGTCCATACCAAATCTTAGATTCCTTTTGGCCTACGCTGTAAGTGATATAAACTGAACCTGGCCCCCCGTCACTATACGAGTCCACACCAGTAAAAGGCACCTGACCAAGCGGAATAATAGTTTCTCCAGCCGCTGCTTCGTCGGCAGTTACCGTATGAAGCTTAAGAGAATAAAGTTGCGAAGACGGATTCTTATCTACAATACCATTAACGTAAACATTCACCTTGATAACACTATCTACATCTATTCCATTTTTTTTATCCATCACAATATGAGCATCCAACCCACCACCTAAAATACTTGCAAGATTGATACTGCCTTTTTGTCCAAGTTCTTCCCGATCTTTATGAGTGAAAATTCTGGGTGCCGCTAATGTACGCTCAATCTCTGGTGGTACATTCGGTACTGACCGCGTTAAATTAAAATAGAGGGCTGGTGACACAGTGATGTTTCCAGTTGCATCAACCACATAATAAGATAACCTATTATCGCCAATATTTGGAACACCGGCATACGGAACTAAAATAAATGGCATATCCAACTGATACGGCTCAGTGATTACAGCAGACTGGCTTTCTACTTGTCTATCATCTTCTTCAATTATTAAGAAAATCTGATCAAGTGGTTTAGCACCCTCATAAGATGGGATAATCACATGAAAACCTGTATTCCTATTTCCTATCGGTGGTGTTAATTTATCTCCAACCAACTCCTCAATTCCCAGAGCTGGAAGAGTTGGGTAAATATTCCGTGTAATCATCAAAATACCTGATGAAGCGTTTCTTAAAAAATATGGCAGTTTTGTGAGCATACTCACTGAATAGTTCCCTTTAGATTTCTTAGGGAAAACTTTTAAGGCAACAAAACCATCACTATTCGTATTAATATAATATTGATAATTATCTTTCCCGCTAATAAAAGGCAATATTTCTTCCGTCATTTTTCCTTGCTTAATCCCAAAAATACGCACTGGTTTATCCGTTACCAGAGGAATTTGAAAATAGGGTAACGCTTCTTTATTTTTACCCAGCGCATATATATTAACAAGGAAGTTGCCATTAAATTCAGAAGGTTGCGCATCATCTGCTGCCGGAGATAAATCTTTTATCAACGAATTGCCAATAATGATAGGTTCAAATGCTGAATACGAAAAATCATTTTCACCAATAGGATGAAACGTAATCTCTAATTTAGCATCGGGATCTGTATCCTTATCCATCGAAAATGTTACAGTAAAATCACTGGTACTGGAATGAGCAGTAACAACAAACTTTGCAGTGCAGGTATTTTTCTCGACATCCCTTGAAATACGGGGGGTCTCATCAAAACTGGCATCTTGTAGATCACTGTAAACTATGCCGGTTGTTTCTGTTACTTTATGAGTATCATCACCCAAATAAGTCACAGTCATGACAACCGGGCACTCTTCTAAAACCGTTATTCCTGAAACGATATCTGCTGTAAGTGTCGACATATTAAGCCTCATATTAAAGTTAAACACCAATCAGTAACAAACACTTAATTTTCTATCAAAATAATGCGTTTATACAACGATGCCTACTCTCTATTACCTCCTTCCTGTTTGTCACATAAATAAATTATTTACTTTAGCCGTTAATGTAATAACAATAAATATCTACTCGAAACATAAGCTTTATACCAAAATATACCCTATATAGTTACAATATATCTGGGGTTAAAATTACGGCAATTGTTAAATCATTTTTCGCCATATTGACCATTATTCATACTGTCACCATTAGCTCCATGATTCCTTGGTTGAAAATAAAATAACAACGATTAATAAAACATTATAGTATGTAATAAAGAAATCGCCAGTTCACAAATAAGAAATATGCTCGGAAAAATGGAAAATAAATAAAATCCCAATCAGTTAAATTTACTGTCCAGGTGGAACAGTATCAAGGTATCCAAACCAAATCTTAGATTCCTTTTGGCCTACACTGTAAGTGATATAAACTGAACCTAGCGTACCATCACGATATGAGTCTACATTAGTAAAAGGCCCTTGACCAAGCGGAATAATAGCTTCTCCTGCCGCCACTTCGTCGGTAGTTACCGTATGAGGTTCAACAGAATAAATTTTCGAAGATGGATTCTCATTTACAATACCATTAACGTAAATACGTACATTAATGACATTATTTACCTCTATTCCACTGTTTTTACCCACAGCAATATGAGCGTCCAATCCCCCTCCTAAAATACCATCAAGATTGATCTTAGCTGGCCACACAAATTCCAACTGCGTTCTATGATTAAAAATTATAGGTCTCGCTAATATACGCTTAATCTCTGGTGGTACATTTGGTACTGACCTCGTTAAATTAAAATAGAGGGAGGATGACATAGTTATGTTTCCCATTACATCAGCTACATAATAGTATAACTCATTATTGCCAATATTTGGAACACTAGCATATGGAACTAAAATAAATGGTATATCCAACTGATTCAGATCAGTAATTACAGCAAACGCACTTAGCGTTTCATCATTACCTTCTCTGATCATTAAGAAAACTCTATCTTTCGGTCTAACACCTTCATAGAACGGGATACTCACATGAAAACCTGTGCTACTATTTCCTATTGATGGCGTTAATCTATCACCGTCCAGTTCTTCTATATCTGGCGCCACCAGCGTTGGAGCAATGTCTTCTGTAATAAACAGAATATTTGATGAAGATTTTCTTGAAAAACCCTGCAATTCGGTGAACATATTAACTGCATAGTTCCCCTCCTCTTCCTGACTGGGAAAAATCTTTAAGGCAACAAAACCTTTATTATCTGTATTAATATAGTATTTATTGTTATCTAGTTCTTGAATAAAAGGAAATATTTCTTTCGTAAGTTTCTTTCCATCATACCCAAAAATACGTACTAACTTATCCGTTACCAGGGGAATTTGAAAATAGGGTAACGGATCATTTGTTTTATTTAGCGCATATAGATTAATAAGGAGGCTACCATTGAATGGTGAAGGTTTCTCATTATCCGCTGCCGGAGATAAGTCTTTTATCAACGAATCGCCAATAATGATAGGTTCAAACGCTGCATGTGAAAAACCATTTTTATCAATAGAATAAAATTCTATCTCTAATTTAGCATCGGGGTCCGTAGCTTTATCTATTGAGAATGTTATGGTGAAATCACCAGCGCCAGAATTAGCAGTAACAACAAATTTCGCAGTGCAAGTATTTTTCTCGACATCTCTTGAAATACGAGGGATCTTATCAAAACTGGTATTTTCCGGGTTATCATACACTATGTCAGTCGAATCCGTTACTTTGTGAGTATCATCACCTGAATAAGTCACCGTGATAACAACTGGGCACTCCTCTAAAACCGTTACTCCTGAAACGATATCTGATTTAAGTATCGACATATTAAACCTCATATTAAAGTTAAACACCAATCAGTAACAAACACTTAATTTTCTATCAAAATAATGCGTTTATACAACGATGCTTACTCTCTATTACCTCCTTCCTGTTTGTCATATAAATAAACTATTTACTCTGGTCATTACTGTAATAGCAATGTATTCTTTATCCAAAAGGTATCATAAAATGGGATACAGTGTTTCCTCCGCATATTCAAAAAACTAAGTCAGAAACCATCAGCATATGAAAAAAACGCCTGACTAAGCTAATAACACTTACTCTAACCTCCACATCTTCCCTGATAAATGTATAAGGATCAATAGTAATAACTACTTAATCTAACTCCTCTCCCATAGTACGATTAACGTAAACACTTACACTAATAATATCATCTACATTGATTTCAATGAACAATTAAATAATTGATTTTCCCTCTCTGTCCAAGTTCTAAATGACCTTGGTGAGTAAAAACTCCAGCTACAGCTAATGTGCGAGAAACCTCTGTGATCGCTCATTAGGGACTGAATCGGTTAAAATAACGAGAAGATAGCATAGCTACATTTTCACTATAAGTAGCAGTAATGACAACTGAGCATTCTTCTAAAACCGTTATTCATGAAACGATATTTGCTGTAAGTATTGACAGATTAAACCTCATATTAAAATTAAACACCAATAAGTAACAAACGCCTAATCTTCTATCAAAATAACTTCCTGCTACAATGATGTTTACTACCTGTCTATTATTTCCTCCCTACTCCTCACATAAAACCACATAAGCCAGTAGCGATTTATCGCTCCTATTCAACATATGAGCCTTAATACTCTTATTATTTATCTGTAGTCCCCCCATTCTTATTCCGTTAGCACCTAACCCGTCAGTTGGATCATCTAATAAACCCTTTTGAATAAGATTTAAACCCAAATTATTAACCAGATAATCAATTGAACCACCAAGATCACTCTCTTTTATCCTATTTCCTCTTGTACAACGAGGTAAAGGTTGGCTCTTGTCAATATGACTATTCAGGTCAGGATAACCAATCCCCGGCCCTATCGGATCAGAATCAATAATTACAAAGTGGTCAATTTTCACATCGGGAATAACATATTTTAAATACCGGCCAGATTTTTGGTGTGTAAACGTCGCAGTTAATGTAACCATTCCTACTTTTTTAACTTGAAAATGCTCTCCATCCACATCAATTACGTTCCTATTACTTGAGTCATATACTCCAGTATAACCAGCTATATCTGATTTTCCGGGCAAATACTCAGGTTTAAATGTCATTTTTGGCCAAGCAAAATTCATTCTTTCTTTTGGAACCGAAGGCCCTAAATCTTGTTTCGCTTCACGTTCATAATGATAATCCAATATAAAGAAGCCAGTAACATCCTGCTCATTAGCCTTAATTTCCACCGTTTTATTCTTAGAGCCAACAGATGAATCATTCACTTTGGCTGTTACCATAACAGCAACAAACCCGCCGCTTTTGCTATATACCCGATATTGCGCTTTCCCATCAGCATCTGTTTTACCATCACCCACTACCTGAGTTACCAAGTTTTTATCAGTAATGGTGACTCCCTTACTATTTACTGCACTCCAGGCCACCGTAATACCGCTTTTCGCCTGCCCGGAAAAATCTTTTACTGTGGCAGTGAAGGTATAAATATGCCCCTCGCCTTCTCCTTCTGTTACGTGATCTGGGCTAACAGTAAGAGAAGCAAGCTCATTAGGGCTGATAAAACTGACTTTTTTATCCGCATTCATTGGCGTCTGCTGAGTAGCCGTTTTTGCCGATACTTGTACATCAATCGCTACCACTGTGCTGCTTAACGTCGCGGTCACCTGTCCCTGCGCGTTACTCACCGAGTTGTTCTGTTTCGTCAGGGTTAACCCGTCAACCGTTGGCTCTGTCTGCCAGTCGATATCAATCGGTTTATCCACCACCGGCTTGCCATATGCATCTTCCACTGTCGCCGTGAAGGTGTAAGTATCAGTGCCTCCGTTGTAGAGTGGACCCTCTTTGTCCACCGTTACATGGGTAACATGATAGCTAGTGCTCAGCTCCTCAAAGCTCACCGGGCTATCGGCCTTAACCCACGACGGGTTCGCCGCCGCCTTCGCCGATACCTGCACATCAGATACCTTCGCCGTGCTGGTTAAGGTCGCGGTCACCTGTCCCTGCGCGTTACTCACTGAGTTGTTCTGCTTCGTCAGTTTTAACCCGTCAGCCTTTGGATCTGTCTGCCAGTCAATATCGATTGATTTATCC